>JADLFC010000107.1 GCA_020845775.1 Deltaproteobacteria bacterium | reverse complement strand
ATTCTCAGTTCTTCCGAGTCTTCTGTGGGCGGGTTTAAGGAGGTGATAGCGAGTATCGCCGGAAATGGAGCTTATAGTCGTTTCAAGTACGAACGAGGTGTTCATCGCGTGCAACGCGTGCCGCGCACGGAGACTCAAGGCAGGATTCATACGTCAACGGTTACAGTTGCCGTATTGCCCGAGGCGGAAGAGGTAGAGATTGAGATTAAGGATGCGGATTTAAGAATAGATGTGTTTCGTTCGTCAGGGCCAGGAGGGCAGAGCGTAAATACTACCGATTCGGCAGTTCGTGTCACCCATATTCCGAGCGGCTTAGTGGTGGTGTGTCAGGACGAGAAGTCGCAGCTAAAGAACAAAAGCAAAGCACTTACGGTCCTTCGTTCTCGGCTCCTCGATATGAAGCAGGCAGAGCAGGATGAACAGCGTAGAGATGATAGGCGTAGCCAGATAGGGACGGGAGAGAGGTCGGAGAGGATTCGCACTTATAATTTTCCTCAAGGAAGAGTTTCAGATCATCGCATTAACTTAACTCTTTACCAGATCGATTCAATAATGGCGGGAGAACTCGACATGTTGATCGATCCTCTGGTTACGCATTTTCGTTCGCTTGCACTTAAGGGAGACGCAAAAGCTTAATCGTGGCGACAATTGGAGAATTGCGTCGATTGGGACGCAAGCATCTGGAGCATTTGCCAGAACGGTTGCAAGTTTCACCGAGTAATATCTGGCGCGATGTGGATGCGTTGCTTGCACATGTGCTTCAGTGCAGCACGGCAAGCCTTGTTGCGTGGTCTGAAAAAATTGTCGACCTTAAGCACGAGGCGGAATTTTTGCGTCTAGTCAGCCGACGGGAGCTGTGCGAGCCGCTTGAATACATGTTTGGAAAGGCGGAGTTTCGTTCGCTAGAATTTTTGGTCAATCGAAACGTTTTAATTCCTCGACCCGAGACGGAACTCTTGGTGGAGGTTGCTCTAAAGAATTTTGATATTAATACGCCATCTTTTCGCATCATTGACGTTGGAACTGGCAGTGGCGCGATTGTTCTGTCCCTTCTTTGGGCGTTAAGAGAGAGGTTCGGAGATGATTATTTATTGCGCGGAGAGAGTATTGCAATTGACATTTGTCCGGCTGCGCTAGAGATAGCAAAGACAAACGCAATAGCGCTGGGGTTAGACGAGCATGTGAACTTTATTCAATCGGATATTTTGGCCGACGTCCCAAGCAACTTGCTAGAGCGGGAAACTTTTTTAGAAATAATTCTTAGCAATCCACCCTATGTGCCAGATAATGAGGTCTTGCTACCAGATGTCGGCGAGTTCGAGCCAAAAGTGGCACTTCGCGGAGGAGCGCAAGGCCTTGATGTAATTAATAAATTGATAGAAGAACTAGTTCAAAGGATAGGAAAAAATAGTATTTTTGTCCTTGAAATTGGCTTTGGCCAAAGGTTTGCGGTAGAATCTTCGCTCGTTCGCAATGGACTCGAGGCGTTTCGGATACATCTTGATTTTTGCGGGATTCCCAGGGCCGTGGAGGTGAGAAGAGAGTTTTTCTCATAAGCTAGAGAGAGCGTTTGTGTCAGAGTATTTATCCATAGTAGGGCAAAATCGTTTATTTGGAGAGGTAGGCGTAGCTGGAGCAAAGAATGCGGCGCTTCCATTGTTAATTTCTACTCTGCTTACCAGCCAAAAATGCGTACTCGCCAATGTTCCGGATTTAGAAGATATTAATGTAACGCTTAGGTTATTGCAGAGCCTTGGTGCCAATGTCGAGTTTAGGAACGGAAGAGTTAGTATCGAGAATTATAATATCGAAACTGCTGAAGCGGCATATGGCCTTGTAAAATCTCTGCGAGCATCTTTTTGGATTTTGGGGCCGCTTTTAGCAAGGGTTGGCAAGGCGCAAGTGACTTTGCCGGGTGGTGATGCAATTGGAGCAAGGCCCGTAGATCTTCATCTTCAAGGCCTAGTCAAGATGGGTGCTGATGTGCGCATGAGAAATGGAGTGGTCTGCGCAACTGCGCCGGGTGGGCTAACTCCGCAAGAAATAACTTTCGACTATCCCTCAGTTGGAGCGACGCATCACATCATGATGACGGCGGCCTTAGTTCCTGGAACTACCGTAATAAGGGGAGCAGCGCGGGAGCCAGAAGTGGTGGCGCTAGCGGAATTTCTTTCGGCCATGGGAGCGAACGTCGAAGGTGCTGGTAGTTCAGAGGTCGCAATACGGGGACGAAGCGAGCTTGGTGGTCAGCAGTGTGTAGTCCTTGGCGATAGGATAGAGGCGGCTACGTATTTGATAGCTGGTGCTATGACTGGTGGGGGAGTGCGCGTAACTGGCATAAGCGGCGAGACAATGGGTGCAACCTTAGATGTTTTAAGCATGGTAGGTTGTGAGGTGAAGGAGGGCTGTGATTTTGTAGAAGTTTCGTCGTATGGAAGATTGCAGCCTTGTGAGTTTTCAACAGCACCATTTCCGGGACTTGCCACAGATGTGCAACCGCTTTTGATGGCTGCCATGACCATGGCGGAGGGTAGAAGTGTAATTGAAGAAACAGTATTTGAGAACCGCTTTGGCCATGTTGGTGAATATAACCGCTTCGGAGCTGACATAAAGATAGAGGGCTCACGAGCTATTGTTAAAGGAGTTAGCAAACTGCATGGAGCCTCGGCTATTGCGCTAGATATTAGAGCGGCCGCTGGTCTGGTGTTAATGGGCCTTGCAGCAGAGGGGTATAGCCAAATTTATGACATTCACCATTTGGATAGAGGATATGCTTCCTTAATCGAAAAATTTACTCAACTCGGGGCGAGAATTCAGCGTTCTCCAGCTTTCGACAACAGGGAAGTGGTATTGGGTTGCTGAGAGCATAGTGGTTTCATTGCTGCAAATGTCAGTCGTTTGAACGTGAATGAATGCGTACCAAAGACAATTATCCTTCGACTTAGAGCCAGTCAGGCCGTATTGCTTAAATTATTTTATTGCACATAGCGGAGTAAACAGCGCTCTTGCAGCTATTAACGAACAACTGAATAATCTTTTAGCTGACTCACTGTTTTTTGGATCTGCCTTTGTTTTTGGCGCGCGCGGAACTGGCAAAACCCATCTTCTTCTAGGCATTTGCGAAGAGGCTAAGCAACTAGGTATCTCTAATGAAAGGATCTCTTATGTTAGGATTTTAGCTGAAGTCGATGGTGTCGATAGTCGAGACGAGTGGGTTAGTGCATTTATTTCCGGTTATGAGAGCCTGCGAAGCAGGGGTGGACTGTTGTTGATCGAAGCAGATCGATCTCCCGAGGAGACGGCGTCTAATCCGCATGTCCGCAGCAGATTGCTAGCTGGAGAAGTGCTGGAATTGGGTTTGCCATTAGAAGAGGAGTTTGGGGCGGTTATTAGTTCGCTGCTCGAGCGAAAAAATTTAAAGGTGTCAGAGTATTGCTTAGATTACTTAATTCGACGACTTCCCCGCGAACCTTTGTCTTTCGAGCATATATTTGCTAGCATTAATGACTTATCTTTAGGAGAAGCAAAGCGAGCTGGTTTTGCAGTGGTTAAGCAGGCATTAGAGAGAGTGTTAGACAATAAGAGTTAAATTGTTATGTCTGAACGAAGAATAGTTATCACCGGAATGGGAATCATATGTCCAGTGGGAAATAATCTTAGGACCACATGGGAGAACATTACAAATGGCAAGTCTGGCGTTGGTTCTATTACTACGTTTGATGCGGCTGCCTACCCTAGTAGGATAGCCGGGGAGATTAAGGATTTCGATCCCAAAGAGCGTTTTTCGCACGCGGATTTAAAACGACAAGATCGCTATTCACTGGTGGCCATGGTTGCTGCGGACGAGGCTTTGATGGATGCGGGCCTGGATGGCTCGCGCGAACGATGTTATGCGCCGAGCCGTATGGGAACTATATTGGGCGTTGGCATAGGTGGTTTGCTTAGCTTGGAGGAGAATCATCGCGTGTTAATTGCTAGTGGACCGCGCAAGGTGTCTCCATTCCTAATACCGCGCATGATTAGCAATCTTGCGCCCGGAAATATTGCAATTAAACATAATTTAAAGGGCGTGAATTACACAGTGACTAGCGCCTGTACTTCTGGAACCCATGCTTTAGGAGAGGCTTGGAGAATGATTAAAGAGGGCTTGCAGGACGTGGTGGTTACTGGTGGCGCAGAGGCTGCAATTACGCATCTGGCGTTGGCTGGATTTGGCAACATGAAGGCTCTTTCTACGCGAAACGATGAGCCAGAACGGGCAAGTAGGCCGTTTGACAGAGACAGAGATGGCTTTGTAATGGGGGAAGGTGCGGGGGTGGTAGTGCTCGAGGATTTGGAGTCTGCTAGGAAGAGAGGCGCTAATATTTATGCAGAGGTGATAGGTTATGGTTTTTCTTGCGATGCCTTCCATATCACGGCCCCCTCGGAGGATGGCGAAGGGGCGCGAAGTTGCATGACCGCTGCGCTAAGATGTGCGGGACTTAATCCCGAAGACGTCAACTACATAAACGCACATGGGACTTCTACGCCAGTTAACGATCCGGCTGAGACTCAGGCAATTAAAAGTGTTTTTGGTGAGCATGCGAAGCGCTCGCTTTTGGTAAGTTCTACTAAATCTATGACTGGGCATTTGTTGGGTGCGGCTGGAGGAGTTGAGGCAGTTTTTAGCGCCATGGCGCTAAAAACTGGAATTGTGCCACCTACGATTAACTTAGATAATCCAGCACCCGAGTGCGATTTGGATTATGTTCCTAAAGTTGCTCGCGAAGTATCAATCCAAGTGGCAATGTCAAATTCATTTGGCTTCGGTGGGACGAACGCCAGTGTGATATTGCGTCGTATATAATCTGTTGAACGTGAAGGCGCAGTGGGAGGGAGCAATTTTGCAGGATCGAGCTAATATTGGGCCGGAGGGGCAGGTCGCAAGTTATATTTCTGGCGTTGCTATGAATGTTCCAGAAAGAGTTGTGACGAATGATTACTTTGAGTCTTATTTGGATACTAGCGACGAGTGGATTCAGGAGCGCACAGGCATTAGAGAACGCAGATGGGCAGACGGAGAAATTAGCGCAAGTGAGCTGGCACTCCCGGCCTGTCGCGCTGCAATTCGCAATGCCGGTTTGTCAGAAAGTGACATAGATGGAATAATCTTTGCTACGGTTACGCCCGACTATATATTTCCTAGCACCGCTTGCATTTTGCAGGGAAAACTCGGGATAAAGAAGGGTTTTGCGTTTGACGTGAATGCTGTCTGTTCGGGATTTGTTTACGCTCTTGTAATGGCAGATTCGCTAATTAGAACCGGGCAGTGCAGTAACGTGTTAATTGTTGGTTCTGAGCTCTACAGTCGCATAATAGACCAGCGCGATCGCAGTACGTGTATATTGTTTGGCGACGGTGCTGGAGCAGCTGTTTTGTCTAAGTCAGCGGCGTATTCTTATGGGTCTCGCTGCGATGCAGACGAAATGAGCCTTGTAGGAAGCGGAGTTAGGGGGATTTTGGGCAGTGAGCTACATTCTGATGGTTCCTGCGCGGAGTTGCTGTGCGTTCGGGCAGGAACCGCGAAGACGGTTACGCCGGAGTCGTTAAGCAATGGCGAGCATTACTTATTTATGGCCGGAAGGGAAATTTTCAAACTCGCAGTGAGGGCCTTAGTGGAAGTAAGCGAGTCTTTACTAAAAAAATACGGCGTGGATGTTTCTCAGATAGACTATTTCGTTTCGCATCAAGCAAACAGGCGCATTTTGCTTTCTATGGCGAAACAGCTAGGAATATCTGAAGAGAAGGTGTTAATTAACGTCGATAAATACGGCAATACCAGTGCCGCAAGCCTTCCAATTTTGTTAGCAGAGAGTGCTGCTAATGGGGTTCTAAAAAAAGGAGACCTGATATTGCTTTCGGCTTTTGGTGGTGGGGTAACCTGGGGGGTTGTGTTGCTGCGATGGTAGTAGTGTAGATTTAACGTGTTTTCAATCAAACATATAAGCAGGCTCTATCGCAAAGAGCGACTGAATAGGTAGTATTAAGGCATCGATAGCGCGATGGGCAAACTACGCGGTCGCAGGAAGCTAATTCTAATTTGGTCGTTGTTGCTCTTATTAGCCCTGGGCGGTTTGTTCCAGCGGTATTGCGACGATGTAGGTGAGGCTTATTGCGAAGCGCGCCTCGCGCTGGGGTTAACATACCTGTATTGGTTTGTCGGGCTCGCGGTATTGGCAGGCGGGGGGATAATTGCCAGAAAATGGCTATTGCAGGATGTCTCTGATGCCGGGGACTTTAAGTGTAGTCCTCAGAAATTTCACGGCAAGGTCATTTCTTTATGTGGCAAGGTTGAGCGGGTGCTTGAGAATTCCCTTGCTGAGAGCCTGAAAAGGAAAGTTACTGATGTTGTTAGAACCATTATCAATGATGATAATCGCGCTGGCAGATATGTGCATCAGCGCTTTCTGATATCCTCGCCAGCATTGCGACATGGATGTTATCTACTGGTGCTCCACAATATTGAGTTTGGGAAGATAGCGGTTAGGAAGGGGAAGTGGGTAGAGGTTAAGGGCGAATATCTGCACCAACCTTCGATGCAAAGAACTTTGTGGGGCCGCAAAAGGACTTTCTATGGCCGCCTGCATTTTACCCATGAACCGAAAGGTTTTGCAAAAGTTCTAAGCAAGAAACCGCGAGAGCGGTTGAGCGACCGAAGTCTTTGACTAGACGAAATGTGATTATAGTCCTGTTTTTTTTTGATTAGGCCACTTGCTTATAATACAATACTATTGGTTTTAGGTCGTTTTGTTGTTTTTTAATCAACGCTTTTCTACAAAGGACTAAGGTTTACTTTATGAAAGGATATTATTTGTATTCGCTAAGACGAATAGTCGTTTTAATAGTTCTTATCTCATTTGTTTCTACAGCTTACGCCCAGAGTAGCTCGACTTGGCAGCAAGTGCCTATTAGGTCTAAGGCGCAAAAGTTGGCTAATTATGCGCCAGGTGAGGGCTTTCAGTTTATTCGCGAAATTAGTTACGCCCCAAAAAATGCAAATATTGTCTATTTTGTGACCGATACGTCTCAAGTGTGGAAAAGCACCAACGGCGGAGCTAGTTGGCAGTCCAAGCACAAGGGCTTTTATGCCAATGGCGGAGTGTCTTTGGGGGTTTCGCCATTTAATGAATTGGGAAATGTCGTCTTTGTTGCGGGTGGGCAGGTTGGCAGCTGGAGTCAACTAGCAGGCCATAAGGACGGCATTTATCGGACGACTGACGGAGGAGAAAATTGGCAATTAGTGAGGCCAGGGCTGCACTTTAACAATGCAGATAATGGAAGTCTTTTTGCTTTTCCTTTCAACAATGTTGTTTGGGCAGGGACTTGGGATAGTGGTTTGCTTTACTCTAGCGATAATGGAGCTAGCTGGAAAGAAATACTTCCGTTTCCAGTTGTCGGTAAAATTTTTGACATAAAACTCCATCCTACGGATAAGAGAATTTTATATTTGGCTGCCGAATATGGTGTTAAGAAGTTGTTTTATGAAAACGAGAGTTCAAACAACTTTGAGCATTTGGGTTTCGGCCTCGATGCCGCTCCTAGGGTTTTGGCTATTAACAAGAACAACCCCAACATCATACACGCAATTACGGGCAATAAAAGCATATATCGCTCTACTAACGGTGCGGGAAATTTTTCGGTGCAGTTTAATAACCCCAACGGCACAAAAATGGCCCAAAAGATGGAAATTAGCCCGGTAGATCCCAACTACATCTTTGTGAGCTTTCAAGGAAAATCCTACGGAGTAAACGAAGAGTTTTATTACACTCATGATGGTGGAGTTAGTTGGAAAGTGCCAAGTAGCATGGATGAGAAAAACACTGAGGGTTGGGTATCTGGCTCGTTAGTGGGTTGGCCGTTTGATGGTGGTGGTGCTTTTATTAGAGGTGCGATTGCTACGCATCCGACAAACAGGGACATAGCGCTAACGATGGGGGCTCCTGATCATGTGGCAAAGACAATCGATGGCGGCTTAAATTGGAAATATTCAAATAGCGGGTATACTGGTGGAGGGGCAGTGTTGGGATATTCTCGCATTGCTTGGGATAAGAATAGTGCGGCGCGATTTGCAATTGGCTTAACTGATATGGGCGGATTTTTAACGGAGGACTCCGCTGACACTTTTCGCAATTTCAATGCAAAGCATAACGGCCAAGCCGCCTGTCACGGCGTTTCCTTAGATCCAACGCCTGGCTCGCAAGTAATTGTGGGGGCCTGTGGCCATAATTACGATGGTCAGATTATTCAGGTGTCGCGAGATAATGGCGTTAGTTGGACGAAAATTACTTCTCCCAATACCGAAGGTTTATACAAGTTTGTATCCTTTAGCCAGACGAATGCAAATGTCATTTATGCGGATAAATTTAGAAGCATAGATAAGGGTTACAATTGGACGCCTTTGGAAAAAAACGTAAAGGCACTTTATGCCAAAAACGGCGACGTGGTGTATTCAAGTGAAGGTGGCACGATTTATAAATCGAGTAATAGGGGAACGGATTGGGTAACGCCATATCCCGCAATAAATGTAACGAATAGCTACATTGACCAGATCGCCGTGGATCCCAATGACGAGAACAGACTATATGCGGCGGTTCCGGGTTGGGGCCTTTATATAGTAACTCCAACGCAAGCGACGCTAAGAAATAAGAACAATGGAATAGCGCAAAATATCTTTGGGCAATATAGTACCACCCATGTCGCGGTAGATCCAAGAAATGGCGATAACGTCTATTTGACTTCCTGGAGTGGCGCTTGGGGCCATGGGCAGGGAATTTTCCGTTCGACCGATAAGGGCTTAAGTTGGCAAAATATCGCCTACAACCTAGCCCCCATAAACGTGGGATCCGTTTCCGTTAACCCGCACAATAGCTACGTCTACATCGGCACCATGCACGGCACCTGGAAACTTCCGCCTCCTGGCGGCGTGGATACCACAGCGCCGCAAGCGCCAGGTGGTTTAAAGCTAGTGCAATGAGGAAAGGTGGAAGCTGTTTTGCGTTATTTTGCTGTAAGCTTCTCTTTGCATGTGGCACATGCATTGTAAATCGATTCTCGGAGTAGCTCTATGAAGCACTGCCCCTTATTGTTCCTGTTGTTTTTCGTTTCTGCTCTGTCGCCCTTTTTTGCGGCCCACGCCTTAGATGGACCGCTAAAAAAGAGTAGCGTTAATCCTCGCTATTTTACGGACAACAGTGGGAAGGCCATACTTTTAACTGGTTCACATACCTGGGGCAACTTGGTGGACGTAGGTGCCACTAATAGCAGTTTTAAGCCGGGACTCGACAACGTTTCTAGCACTAGTGTTGCCGAAGGTTTCACGCAATATCTCGATTTTCTTAAGAGTCACAATCATAACTTTATACGCTTATGGCGCTGGGAACTGACGTACTGGAAGCGCTACACTGACAATTTGTATCGCTATTCTTCTCCTCATCCTTGGAAGCGTCCAGGATCTGGTTTAGCCAAGGATGGCTTGCCAAAATTTGATCTCAATCAATTTAACCAAGCGTACTTCGATCTCTTGAGGGCTCGAGTTATTGCTGCCCGCGATAGAGGTATCTATATTTCCATTATGCTCTTTGAGGGCAATGCACTATATTTCCCAGAATATGATACCTGGGTTGGTCATCCTTATAATATCAATAACAACATAAATGGTATCAACGGAGACCTAAACAATGATGGGCAGGGAGTCGAGATACACACACTTGAAAACAACAGCAAGGTCTTAGCAATACAGGAAGCCTACGTCAAAAAGGTAATCGATACTGTTAACGATTTAGATAACGTTTTGTACGAAATCGGAAACGAAATGGGCTCCTATTCATTGCCATTCCAGTATCACATAGTAAATCTCGTTAAGAGTTACGAAAAGGCCAAACCCAAACAACATCCGATAGGCATAACCCAGTGCTACCATAAGTTAAGTCAGTATTGGTCTCAAAATCAGACTCTTCTGGACAGTCCGGCCGATTGGATCTCGCCAGGAGGAGAAAAAGTTCCCCAAATCGATTATGTAAATAATCCCGTTGTAAATGATGGAAAAAAGATTGTCCTTGCAGATACGGATCATCTTTTCGGACTAGGCGGAACTAGACAATGGATCTGGAAGGTTTTTTTACGCGGACACAATCCGATCTGGAT
>JADLFC010000106.1 GCA_020845775.1 Deltaproteobacteria bacterium | reverse complement strand
GCAATCCACAAAAAGACCATTCCAGAAAAATGGAAATCCACTAAAATGCCAAAAACCTCATACGGTTCCCGAATTAGAAGAAATACTATAGCAACCATGGTCCATGCAGTCTTGTGTTTGGCCCAACGAGACGCCGCGACTACTGTCCCCTTAATACTGGCAATGGAGCGCAAACCAGTAACCACCATTTCCCGAGACAACAAAAGCACCACCATCCAAGCAGGCACAAAGGGTTCGGTCTTAATTGAACTAAGCATTATCAAAGCCGCCATAACCAATATCTTGTCAGCCAACGGATCCAACAACGTGCCCAATATGGACTCGGCGTGAAATAATCGAGCTAAATAACCATCGAGCCAATCAGTAATAGAAGCAAATATAAAAATCACAGTCGCCCATATACTGCTCTGGGGCGTCGGATCGACTAAAAGTATTACAAAAACCGGCACAGCAAGCAGTCGCAAGACAGTAATAAGGTTCGGAGCACGCCTCCCCACCTCTCTAGTCCAGTGAATGCTATTTGTATTGCTAGTCTCCTTTTCCATACTAAACGCGAATAGAATCATTAGAGATCCATTTGTATACTTCTAAGTGTTTCTATTTTATAAAAATTAATTATTCAAGTTATACCGTTTAGCAAAGGTAAACGTATCTCTGCTAAAAACATGGTTTCTCAGATTAGCATAAAGTGAATAGATGAAGCATCAAGATTTTTTAGTAATAGGGTCGGGCATTGCCGGCCTCATGTTCGCCCTAGATGTCGCAAAATGCGGCAGTGTTACCATTTTGTGCAAGAGCGAGCCCTGCGAGGGCGCTACTAAATATGCTCAGGGCGGAATTGCGGCAGTTATTAGCCCATTGGATAGCTGCGAGTCGCACATCGCCGACACACTTAACGCAGGCGCGGGCCTTTGTCACGAGGAAGTCGTCCATTATGTGGTATCGCATGGCCTCGAAGCTATCAGTCGCCTAGTAGAACTAGGAATATCATTTGATAAAAAAAGCTTGTCTCAATCTTTCGAGTTGGCAAAAGAGGGTGGCCATTCGGCCAGACGCATTCTGCACTATCGCGATGAAACCGGAGCCGAGATTCAGCGAGCATTGCTCGAGCGAGTTAAGGCTGAACCCAATATCGAAATTTTACCTCATCACATTGCAATAGACCTAATCGCCAAAGATAGCCATGATGGATCATTTCCAGAGATAATCGGTGCCTATGCTTTGGATAAGTCCTCATCAAAAATTACTGGCTTTGTTTCTCGCGTCACTATGCTGGCTACAGGTGGGGCTGGAAAAGTCTATTTATATACTACAAACCCAAATGTCTCGACGGGTGACGGTATCGCCATGGCCTACCGCGCCGGAGCGCGCATTGCAAACATGGAATTTTTCCAGTTTCACCCAACCTGTTTATATCACAACAAGGCCCGGTCGCTACTTATTACCGAAGCAATACGTGGCGAGGGCGCAAGACTGCTAAACATCAAAGGCGAGGCGTTTATGCAGCGCTACGATGAGCGTGGAGAACTAGCACCCCGCGATATCGTCGCACGAGCAATAGATGCTGAAATGAAGCGCACTGGCGCTGATAACGTGTTACTAGATATTTCCCATAGGGAGGCGTCATTTATCCGCTCGCGCTTTCCTATGATTTACGCAAAGACACTGGAATGTGGCATAGATATTACTAAGGAACCTATCCCAGTAGTCCCTGCTGCTCACTATTGCTGCGGTGGCGTCATGGCTGACTTGAACGGAAGAACGGACTTGCCTCGTCTGTACGCAGCAGGAGAAACTGCGTCTACTGGCTTGCACGGCGCTAATCGCCTTGCCTCTAATTCACTTCTCGAAGCGGCAGTGTTTGCCCGAGCAGCCGCGCGAGACTGTTCAAACAGGATTAAAGACTTGTCACTGGAGCAAAATGTTCCAGAATGGGATTATTTAGATACCGTAGAAACTCGCGAGCACATCATCGTAAATCACGTATGGCAAGAAGTTCGTCGCATGATGTGGAACCTCGTTGGAATAGTTCGCAGCAACATGCGCCTGGAACTAGCATCTAAACGGATTCAAGCCGTTCAAAAAGAAATTCGCGACTATTATTGGAAATATTTTGTAACTAGCGATCTTATCGAGCTTAGAAATATCATTACCGTTTCGGATCTAATAATTAGCATGGCTAAATCGCGCAAGGAAAGCCGAGGGCTCCATTACAATATAGATTATCCGGAAAAAGATGATGCTAAGTGGTTAAGAGATAGCGTCATGCAGCAGGAGCCCTAATAACGGGGCTTGGCAATATGGCATAGGCGAGTAATTCTACTATGAGTCAGGCAGTACGAGTTAAAACAGACTACCTACTTTCGCGCATGTCTATCTCGCGCATCTCTAGGTTAAATTGCTGTCTAATTTTTTCCTTTACTCTATCCTTAATGCGCGAACTCGCTCCCTTATATTTCATATCCTCAGGTACTACCGCCGCCATAAACATGTCAGCAATAGTCACGTAGTAAAGCGATAGGCTATCTTCATCAAAGTTAGCAATGGGTTTACAAGTATTTGCAAAGCGCTTCATAAATCTTTGCACATTGCAGCCTATAGATTTATAGCTAGCAATCTTGTCTAGTTCGGCCTGTACTTCCTTAATTAATAACTCCATCGCTGCTTTTTTTCTAAGGAAAGCATTTTCTAGTTTTACTTTGGCGGCTAATTGAGAAATTTCTAGCAGCCGATCAACTGAATACGGCTCAAACAATACACCATGCGCACCCTTCATCACCTCTCTAGCAATAGTAGAGCCACCTTGCTCATTGCCCTTTAGCACAACTATGTAGGCACAATCCTCTCCAGCTTTTGTCTTCTTCGCCTGCTCTATAAATGCCGTTACATCGTCGTGGCTAAAGTTATGCGAGATAAATATAATATCCCAGGCCTCATTGGTGCTCTCATGTAATACCGAAAGAGCGCTCTCTAGAATTGCAACCGACTGAACTTTGCGAAAGTTATGCACGGCATAGGCCGCACTTTTCAATTTGGTGCGACTATTGATATCGGGATCGATTACGATCGCATTGTATTCTATAAAGATCATAACTTTTTCGTTACCCTATGAGGATAGGTTGAGCGCAATTACCGAGGAGCGACAAGGGGCTAAAGCTCTAACCTCCTTTAGTTATTTTCGGCTATTAGCGCGAAATACTGTATAAGTGTCTGCCAGAAAACGGTAGGTTCGGAACCGACAGTCTTCGCCTATTCGCGCTCGGTTAAGCTAAAAGCGGGTGCTTTCCCTTCTTCATAGCGGCTAATTGCCTTCCAAGTTCGCTCAATTCTGGCCTTTCTTTCCTGACAATAAGGAGTGTTTTCATTCGAAGGATTCTCGCAATCTAGTACCGGATTTCCAGTTCCCATTTGTTCTTCGCCATTTAGGCGATTAAATAAGCTCCAGGCCGAGGATGTAAGGCTGCCATCAAAGTAAATAGATGCAAGGACTATCCCCACCACAAAGAACAAGACAAAAACAGAGAGGATTCTCTCTTGTTTCCTTCGCGTGTCGACAAATCCTAAGGCGGCATTGGCCCGCAATGGCAGTGCGAAATATTCAAATAACCTTGCCATCATAAAACAACCTATTTAACAAAAGTAGCAAAACTAACTATATTAATAATATCGGCACCTTGCCATGAATACTCAAGGTAAAAAATGTGTTTATTAGAGCAACCTACTAACAACTGCTCCTTCACGCGCCTTAGAGAAATCTTGCCAATCTTTCCTCAAATGCAAAGATCCGTTATACTTGAACTAGAAATTCAACAATAATTTTTCCTAATGGTTACTGCTATTTAATATGGACGCAATAGAAAGCTGGTCAGCAAAAGATGCTTATAAATACGGTTTTGTAAGCAATATAGAATCCGACTCGCTGCCACCTGGATTAAGCGAAACGGTAATTCGAGAAATCTCCCGTAGGAAGAATGAGCCTGAGTTCCTCTTGGATTGGCGCCTTAGGGCATATAAATGTTGGCAGAAAAAACCAGAGCCGCATTGGTCTTTTGTGAACTACTCTCCGATAAGCTATCAGGATATTATTTACTATTCTGAACCTAAGCAGAAGAAAGGGCCAAACAGCTTAGACGAGCTAGACCCCGAGCTGCTTAGGACGTATGAAAAACTTGGAATTCCCCTTGCCGAACAAAAGCGATTAGCCGGCATAGCCGTAGATGCGGTGTTTGATAGCGTATCTGTAACTACGACCTACAAAGAGTCCCTGGAAAAACATGGAATAATATTTTGTTCGTTTTCCGAAGCAGCTCAAAAGCATCCTCATCTGGTAGAAAAATACATTGGCTCCGTCGTTCCGTATTCTGACAATTTTTTTGCTGCGCTAAATTCGGCGGTTTTTAGCGATGGCTCCTTCGTCTACATTCCACCAAATGTTCGCTGTCCGTTAGAGCTATCTACTTACTTTAGAATCAATGCAAAAAGCACTGGCCAATTTGAACGGACTCTCATTATCGCCGACAAGGGAAGCTATGTAAGCTACTTAGAGGGCTGCACTGCGCCGATGCGAGATGAAAACCAGCTCCACGCGGCGGTAGTTGAGCTCGTAGCACTAGATGACGCAGAGATAAAATACTCCACCATTCAAAACTGGTATCCTGGCGACAAGGACGGAAGGGGCGGAATTTATAACTTTGTAACAAAACGTGGACTTTGCATGGGAAGAAACTCTAAGATTTCTTGGACACAGGTAGAAACTGGCTCGGCCATTACATGGAAATATCCTAGCTGCATTTTAAAGGGCGATAATTCTGTGGGCGAATTTTATTCTGTGGCTCTGACAAATCACCACCAGCAAGCCGATACGGGCACAAAGATGATTCATATCGGCCGAAATACTAGGAGCACCGTTATATCAAAGGGCATTGCGGCTGGATTGGGCCAGAACTCGTACCGTGGGCTAATAAAAGTGGCAAAGTCAGCGACTAAAGCGAGAAATTTTTCGCAATGCGATTCCCTTCTCCTAAGCGATACTTGCGGAGCACATACTTTCCCTTGTCTAGAGGTGAATAACGATACGGCTACTGTAGAGCACGAGGCTACCACCTCGAAAATAGGAGAGGAACAGCTCTACTATTGCAAGCAACGAGGCATATCGGCAGAGGATGCAATTTCTATGATGGTGCATGGATTTTGCAAGGAAGTTTTAAAGGAGTTACCTATGGAGTTTGCAGTCGAAGCTCGTCAGCTTCTCGCGGTTAGTTTAGAGGGCAGCGTAGGATAGCGTTATTGAGAGAGAAAGATGCTAGAAATAAACAATTTACATATAAATTCGGATGGCACGCCAATTTTAAAGGGCGTTAACCTAGAGGTAAAACCAGGTGAAGTTCATGCCGTCATGGGGCCAAACGGCTCGGGGAAAAGCACGCTCACGAACATCATTGGTGGAAAAGATGGGTACGCAATAACGGCTGGGTCGATAAAATTCCTCGGAGAGAATATTGAAAATATGCCTCCCGAGGAGAGAGCGTGTAAGGGAATATTTATTGCGTTTCAGTATCCAGTTGAGCTTCCTGGCGTTAATTGCAGTTACTTCCTTCGCACAGCGCTAAACTCCGTACGTCGCTACAATCACAAGGAAGAAATAAACGTGCGGGACTTTTCGGCATTGCTTAAGGAAAAGGCGAAACTACTCGAAATGAACGAAGCTTTATTGCAGAGAGCCGTCAATGAGGGTTTTTCGGGCGGCGAAAAAAAGCGAAACGAGATACTGCAAATGGCCATTTTGGAGCCGACACTTGCCATCTTGGATGAAACCGATTCTGGGCTCGACATAGACGCATTGCAAATAGTTGCAAACGGCGTAAATAAACTTAGAAGCGAGGATAGAGCTATAATCGTAATCACACACTACCAGCGCCTACTCGACTACATTGTCCCAGATTTCGTTCATGTCTTGGTCGACGGACGACTGGTAAAATCGGGAACTAAGGAACTGGCGCTAGAGCTCGAGGAGAGAGGTTATGGTTGGATAACGAGCGAGGCTAAGGATAGCGAAGTTCATGCCTAGTATAGAATATGCAAAGGACACTGCATCGCCGCTAGAGTGGTGCAATAGTTATTTCAAAACAAAGTTTAGCTCGTGCGAACCTTCCTTAGACGACGCTCTAGAGGTCATGCAGAGGGAAGCTTTTTTGCATTTTAGGCGACTGGGTGTCCCCAAAATGCGCGCTGAGAATTGGCGTCACACCGATATATCAGAGGCGGTTAAAATTCCCGCTGCACTAACTTCGTTGCCGAAAAAGCGGCAACTATCAAAACATAAGAGCGATGCCGCAATCTCGCTATTAGCGCCTTCACTTTCAGATAACAGCCTAGTTTTTGTAGACGGCTTTTTTTGCGAATCGTTGTCTAGCACCAAGGCGCTTCCAAAAACCGTAACTTGTTTTTCACTTCGCAGCACAAGAGATCGACACGTATTGGCGATTCCTTGCGATATAATTGAAAAGCATTTATCGCGCTACGCGTCTTCGGAAAAGAATGCCTTTGTTGCGCTAAATACCGCGCTAATGGACGATGTGTGCGCAATACACATAGCAAGTGGCACTAAAATAGTGGAGCCACTCGAAATAATATTTGTTAGCACCGAATGGTCAGATAAAAGGGCCATATTCCCCAGAATTCTTATCGTTGCCGAAGCTGATTCACATGCAAGCATCATAGAACGCTTTGCGGGTAAAAATGAATGTGCTCATCTCACGAACGCCGTAACCGAAATTGTTCTTAACGAGAATGCGAGTCTAGAGTATCATAAAGTTCAGAACGAGAGCTTGCTTTCGTCACATATTTCCGCCACCTACGTTCATCAGTCTAGAAGTAGCGATTTTTCGGCGCATCTTTTTTCTCTTGGTAGCAAATTGGCGCGAAATGAGATTCACATAACATTGGCTGGGAAAAACAGCTCAGCAAATATATTTGGCTTATCAATGGCCGGGAGTCGTCAACATTTAGACACGTCTACGACTGTAGATCACGCCGTTTCGCACTGTAAAAGCTATCAGTTACTTAAAGGCATCTATGGGGACGACTCTTGCGGCGTATTTAACGGCACTATAGTAGTTAGAGAAAAGGCGCAAAAGACAACTGCGTTTCAAAAAAACAGCAGCCTTTTGCTTTCGCCAAACGCCTCCACTAATTCGCAACCTCAGTTAAAAATCTGGGCCGACGACGTCAAATGCAGCCATGGCGCCACTGTAGGCACGCTGGATGACGAGGCTCTCTACTATCTGCGCTCCAGAGGGATAGATGAAAAGCTAGCAAAATCCTTACTCGTAAGCGCATTTGCAAACGAAGTAGTTGAGCTAGTTAAAAATGACAGGTTAAGACATTTCGTTAGCAGCTTGCTATCGAGTTGAGTTGCGATGCCGAGACGCTAGCAATCCAATAGTCACTTTCGCAACACATAGTTACTGACTACGCGATAGTTTGTTGGGGCAAGCTTTATTAAACGCTCTTCAACTTCGCGAAGCTCGTTTACTCGTCCCTTAGTGTTTAGAATGTAGGCCCTATTTAAGAGTGCTGTAACGGGCGCGATTTCGCCATTAATAGCGCAATCGACGACGGCTAATGCCTCCTCAAATTTCCCTTGTAGAATTAAAGCCCACGAATAGTCATTGGCAATATTGCTAGCTTCTGAAACCGCTCTATTGCGATAAGTAAACGCACGAGCATGCATCTTTTCCCCTTCCACCAAATCGCCCATGCTAAGTAGACTCATGCCAAGCATGTTATAAATAATAGGGTTTTCCTCGCATAGCGGCTCAGTCAAGAGTGCCTTTAACTTGGCAAGAGCGCTTTCAAATCTAAAACACAACATATCGAGCGACGCAGCTTGAATCCGAACGTCAAACTCAGTAGGGTCCTCCTCAGCAATGGACGCGCACATTAAATACGCGTCATCGTAATCGAAATTGATTAAAGCATTTACTAAGAGAGAAAGTCTACGGTCTGCAATTTTTTCAATTGGAAGCGAAACCCATGGAAGGAATCCCAAAAGTCGCTCCAATTTTATTCTTATATAATCCTCTGGAATTAACGCAGCCTCACCGCTCCAGTCTACGCGAAGCCCAAGCTCCCGCCTAACAGCGAGCATGGCGCCTCGCAATAACCCAACAAAATGTCCCTTATTTCGAGCGACAGCGAGAATCTCAGCCGAGATGCCCCCGTCGCTAATTGCGGTAAAGCAGGCAAGCCCTGCAAGAGAAATAATTTCATCGGGAAATAAAGCGAGGTTATGCGAAACATTTAACATTTGCTCTGTCGAAAAGCCGTATTCCTTAAAAAACCTAACTACTCCAATAGCCGCCTGCCTGGCTGGCAAATCCTCGTTCAAAAATATTGGGGGATAAATGAGCTCGTTAAGGTAAAGTTCTGCAACACTTCCAATTTTTTCTTCGGGAAATACTCTTTCGTAATACTCAGCGCAAGAACGCGCTAGCACTCTTACAGCCTTCTCAATGAGGTGCGTGCAAGTATCGGGAGTTTCGCTGCGCCATGGGCCATCACCAAATGGGGTTAACCCAGTTGCGACTCCCAGGCCAAAAAGATTGAGAAAAGTTTGCTCACTAGAAAGAGGCCGAGAAAAACCGTTTAGAACAGGAAAAACTCGGGGTGGTGCGCTAAAAAGCGTTCGCAACTGTTTCTCAACCTCAACCACAAACTCCTCGCCTTCGCCAAGAGAACTTCCACACTTTACCCGCATTGCAATGCCGTTTGCGCTTTCGCCAACCTCGACGGGCATGCCAAACGCCATCCAGCATTTGTGCGCAATAACCGCAATATAAGCAGCCACGCCCTTAACTCGCCTATCGAACTCCCGCAATACATCCGCATTGCTGCAATTCTCTGGCACAATACATCGCTGGTCAAAACAGATTAAGTCCACCGCGCCCAGTGAAGGCCATGAGCCATCAAGGGCAAGCACGGGATTTGCCTCGCCGAAGAAACTCCACTCCGCTACAAATGCTCGATATAGCGCTTCTACTTGTGGCTCAATCATATTCCCGTTAAAAATCCACTCCCTACTATTTGCGCTATCTGCCCTTGGCTATTTCAATGAGGCAGCCAAAATCCTTCCACCTCTCGCTCGTCCACAGGGGAAACGGAATTTTTGTTATCCGTACCTCGCAACCACGAGCCTTGGCGAACCGCCCGAGCAATGCCGCGTAATCCCTAATCCAGTACCCCTCCCCATGCAACACTCCGTGTCTCTCTACCCAGCCTTCCCGATTTCCAAGAATCCTTTCTAAACTCGCTCCATCCAGGTGCTGTTCGACTAAGAACACAGTTTTCCTAGCTACGCGAAGCATTTCAGAGATCACGGCCTCTACGTCTCGATTATCGACATACAACAAGGCAGCGCATGTATATGCAATGTCAAAACTATTATCTGCAAATTGGCCAAGGTCAATTCCGTTTGCGCATATTAGTTTGGCATTTTTGTAGCCACGCTTTGCCAGCAGCTCTCCTCCTTCGCTAATACAGTTCTCATTACAGTCAATTCCAACCAAGTGAATTTCTGGAAAAAGGCAGCACAATATGTGAAAGTTTTGGCCATAAGCGCAGCCGATTTCGATAAGTGCGCTAAAGGGATATTTCTCTGCAATGGCTTCGATGAGTACCGCGCGCTCGCTACCAGCTAGCTTTGGCCCGCGGATCGATAGCTCCTTGCTGGTTTGCTTTCTCTCTCTAGCCCAAAAATAAGTCCACCACAGTTTATTAAAAAACCGCCAAACTGCCTTCGGCAAGACGGGCCGAAGCTCGTTTAATAGGCGTAATATCAAAGCCGTCACGACAAGAAGCGCTTTTTCACGGCGTTAGCGACGGCTTGTGGCGTAAAACCAAAGTGCTTCGCAAGATCCTCAGCCGGAGCCGAGGCCCCAAAGTGGTCAATCCCCACTAACAATGCATCGGTAGCAGCTATCCCCAATATTCCAGGCCACAAAGTCGTGCTCCCAGCTTCAATCACTACTACTTTCGAGCTGCTTGGCAAAAGTTCCTTTCTATATTCTATGGAAGTGTTTAAAAAGAGCTGTGTGCATGGCATTGATACGACGCGCACACTAACAGACGAATCGAGCAACTTCGCAGCCTCAATTGCAAGGCTTACCTCTGAACCCGTCGCTACGAACACAATTTGGGCTTTTGCATTTTCTTGGCATCTCTTCCAAATTATGTATCCGCCTTTCTTTATTTTCTCTCTTGCGGAATTTAAATCGCTGCGCTCCAGGGCTGGAACTTCCTGGCGAGTAAGCGACAGCGCACACGGCCCCTCTCGCCTAGACAGAGCTATTTCATAACAAACTGCCGTCTCCACCGCATCGGCAGGACGCAACAAATAGAGATTGTGAATAAGTCTTAGGGCGGACAAATGTTCTATTGGCTGATGTGTCGGCCCATCCTCACCAAGGAAAACGCTGTCGTGTGTAAAAATAAAGAGCCCCGGCAAATGCGAAAGAGCAGCCAAGCGAATAGCCGGACGCATGTAGTCTGAAAAGCACAAAAAAGTCGACCCGTAGGGAAGAAAACCACCATAATAGCTAAGACCATTCATTATGGCCCCCATAGCATGTTCGCGCACGCCAAAGTGGATGTTAAGGCCACTAAAATCATTCTTAGCGATACTGCCTGAACCTTTTATTACCGTGAGCGTCGAGGGCTCCAAGTCAGCGGATCCGCCTATTAAGGCTCCGATCTCCCCTGAAGCTAGCTGCAATATATTGCCGGAGGTCTTTCGAGTAGCGGCGGGCTTGCTATCGCTAGAAACGCTTTGCAAAAACTTCTCTCCCAAGCTTTCGGGAACGTCCAAGCTAAGTTGCCTAGTTAACGCAGCCGCCAAATCAGCATTGTTTTCACTCCACCTCTTAAACCCATCTCGCCAACTCGCAACAACTTCATTTAACTCCCCTATCCTAGCCGAAAAAAGCTTTCTAACCTCCTCCGGCACAAAGAATCTTGGCTCGAGCGGCCACCCTAACCCTTCTTTAGTCTTTAGAACCTCATTCGCTCCAAGTGGAGAACCATGAACGCCAGCCGAATTAGCCTTATTTGGGCTACCACGACCAATAACGGTTCGCATCGCAATAATAGAAGGTTTGTTGCTCTCCGCCACTGCATTCTCTATGGCACTATCAATTGCCAGAAAATCATGTCCATCTGCCGCTTGCACATGCCAACCATAGGCTTCATAGCGCCTTAAAACATTTTCCGTGAATGCCAAATCGGTGTTTCCAGCGATGCTGATGTGGTTATCATCGTAGAGAACAATTAGGTTGCCAAGACCAAGATGACCTGCCAAAGAGGAAGCCTCGCTGCTAATGCCCTCCATTAAGCAGCCATCGCCGACCACACAAAAAACGCGATGATTAAAAGGACTAAAATCAGCAGTATTATAACGCGCCGCCATGATTTTCTCGCCAATAGCCATGCCAACAGCGTTCGAGACTCCTTGCCCTAATGGGCCAGTAGTGCACTCCACTCCAGCAGTAACATGCGACTCGGGATGCCCCGGAGTGAGGCTTCCCCATTGGCGAAATTTCCGCAAATCCTCTACCGATAGGCTGATGCCAAAGAGGTGCAAGAGCGAATACAGCAACATAGACCCGTGGCCATTAGAGAGGACAAAGCGATCCCTGTTAATCCACTTCGTGTCTCCGGGACAAAAGCAGAGGTGCCTTAACCACAAAACTACAGCTACTTCTGCAAATCCCATAGGCATTCCGGGATGTCCTGAACTGGCAGCCTCTACGCCATCTACAGACAGCATTTTTATGCTATTAGAAGCTAATACTAACTCATCCTCCCGCATAGAGCCCCGTTTCATAGATTATTTTCCTCAAAAAAATTCCCAAACACAGTAGAAATCATCAGTAACCAGAATCAGTAACCAAATGTCCAATCAGCGAAGAAAATATAAGCACTAATATAATCGCTTATTGCGCCGCTTAGACGATCCGGCATTTTTTTGCTTATTTCTATCATAAGATGAACACTAAGTCCCTATAGTCTCTCTGTTTTTTTAGCTTAGGGGAATCAGTAACCTTCGGACCGATCTTGCCGAAAATGATTTGGCACGGAATTCGCAGGAGCATCGATCATAACAGTTATCCTATGCCCGAGTGGTCATTCCTTTCCTCACAGATTCCTCGGGCCGAAAGATAGATGTCATGCCGTAAATACCGAACACGCACAAGGTCGAAGACCGTCACCTCTAGGTCTTCGACCTTTCTTTTTTTTCTTGACGACAGACCCTTCTAGACTCGCCATAGATGTTATAATTTATTGAGCAAGTGACGATAAGTTTCTATGGAGTGTAGAGCGCAATGACAAAGCGGACTTTTAGATTATAAGCGAAGATTCTGTTAGATCCGCACTAAGTTGATAGGTGCACATAGATGCAAAAGAACTTGGAAAATACTGAACTCGCCATTGGAGAACATGCTCCATACTTCAGTCTGCCGGGAACGGATGGTCGGATTTACTCACTTTCAAGTTTTGGTAGCCCCAAAGCTTTAGTTATTATTTTTACAGCCAATCACTGTCCGCACTCACAAGCCTATGAGGAAAAGTTAGTCGAACTTGCAAAAACCTTTCAGCCAAAGGGAGTTCAGTTCCTCGCCATTTGCGCTAACGATCCAGTGGCATTCCCAGAGGACAACTTCGAGAGAATGGTTGAGAAATCGCGCGAGCTCGCTCTTCCCTTTCCATATCTCTACGACGAAGAACAAGTTGCGGCAAAAGCCTTTGACGCCGCATGCACGCCGGAAGTATATTTATTTGATGCAAAATTGCGCCTGCAATATCACGGCAGTATTGATGACGATCCTCGCAATAGCAAAACCAACAGCACTCACTACTTAAGAGAAGCTATAGTTAGTGTTCTTGCCGGCGAGTTCCCTAAGACTCCGCTTACTCCTGTAATCGGTTGTAGCATCAAATGGAAATAGGCAGCTCGTTTTTTTCAACACATACAAATAAAAGCTTGCCAAACCCTTGCTTATGAGCCTCTACTAGGAGTATGTGAGGTGTTCTTTTTTCTGGACGTATCGCAGCGATGCGCAGAGAAGCGAGTGTTCAAGAACTAATAGTTTGCGAACAGCTCGTTTGGAAGTATTATTTATTTAATTGGTTAACTAAAGCGTTATGGATCTGTACAGATATTTTCACCCACAACACAATCCTCGATTAAAAAAAGTACCCGTGCGTCTCATTGAACTCGCGGAACTAGAGCAAGCTTCAACTGAGCTAAAGCACGCCTTGCAAAGAGCCCAAGCACGCACACAAAGTGCGCCGATTGGCGCTATCCGAGATGAACATTTCAGCGATCTAATAATCGCCGCTGACTTTATCATCGAGTCTCTGTCCACGTTGAGCAAAGCTCATCCCGGAGATAGTACTGAAACGCTATTAAATATGCTAGAAGAGCGAAGAAACGCTCCAGGGTGGGAAAACTGGGCCAGTTTGTTAAGGCAGCGGTTAGATCTCCTTAGTCAGTTTGATAACATGGGGCATCTGCGAGACAAATCGCTTTACTTTCAGCACGCAGCGTCCGACAAGTAAATTATGACAGAGGATGAAATAAAAAATAATTTAAAGACGAGACGAAAATATCTTACAGACCGACTACGAAATCTACGCGAAAGGACAGTCCTCGTAGAACAGGAACTAAAGGCTTATACGAGTCAGCATTTTAGGGTTTGCATTTTTGGCAGTGCGAGAATTCGACCTGACGACGAAAATTATCGCATAACTGAGGAATTAGCGCGCGCTTTGGGACACGAGGGAATAGACGTGCTCACTGGCGGCGGGCCAGGCCTCATGGAAGCAGCCAATAAAGGTTTAATAGCTGGAAAAAAGGAAGCTTCTAGCAAGGCGAAGTCATTTGGAATCTCTATTGATTTGCCTTTTGAGAAAGAGGCGAACGAACATCTAGACATAAAACACCATCACCGAAAATTTTCGTCGCGACTTGACGACTTCATGAGGTTATCGAACGTAATCGTAGTGACAGCTGGTGGGATAGGTACTCTTCTAGAACTCTATTTCTCCTGGCAACTTTTGCAGGTGGGACATCTATCCGGACGTCCCATAATACTGCTGAACACATCCTTCTGGAGTGGCTTGATTAGCTGGATGACGACTCAACAAATAGCTATGAATTTAGTTAGTCCTAGCGATATGCAGTGGATTAATATGGTCGACACCACAGAAGAAGCGATGATTATCGTACGAAAAGAGCACGATAAGTTCAACCAAATGCGCGAGGAAGCAGCCGCAAACTTGTCCTCCGCGTTCCAACAACATTATATGAAGTCTATAAGTGACAAATAAAGGCAGACGATTATTGCCGCTGCGACAAAAGCAGACAGTAAAAAACGCCCCGACATTTTCTTTTTTCTTAAAAGCATAGATATTTTTACCGCTGGTTGAACTGCCTCATCCGGCTGCTTATTTATTAGCTTCCTATCCAGCCATTGCTTAAAATAATAATACTTTCTGTAGATAGGAGATCTTTTTAGCATCCTCTGTATGCCAGAAATTCGCGTCAAGGAATTTCGCCCTTTCCGCTTCTTGTCCTGGGCCAATACGGACGGTTCTGCTGAAAGTTTCTTCTCCCTCGCGCCGATTCCCAAATCGGAACTCAACTGCGGATTGACGATAGCCTCGGTTCTCATTGCCTCGCGAGGGGTAGCCCTCACCAGAAGATTTTTAATCACCTGCGGTCGTGTCACAAAGCATTGACATTCTGCGCTCTGTTGTCTCTCGAGAATCATACGCACTTCTGAGACCGCCTTGCGCATTTCTTCATCACTTGAAACATGACTAAGTTTCCGCGTGCGCATTGGCGAAATCTGCTCTACCAATACGCGAGGAGAGTTGTGCCAGAACGCTGGAATGCGGTCTAGTCGCGCCATGACAACTATCTTATCCCAATCCTGCGCAGCTTCCTCCAGCAACACAGCGAGGCGCTCCAACCAAAGCGACGGCATGTTGAGAAAAGGCGAATCATAACAGAGCACCCGCGAGCGCGAATAAAGCGAACAAAAAAAGTTTAGTTTCCTAGTAGCACACTCGTCGAGTTTCGTAGGCGATAGCTCGCGAAAATCAGCGAGCCCTAAATACTCCAAAGCGCCCGAAACTAGTTCATCGCTAACTCCTACGCGCGTCAACACATCGATGACGCGACGCTCTGTCCACATATTGTTAGCACACTTAACTACATCCACCTCTGAAGGATATAACTCTCTAGCACCCAGCCGAAGCATCACCGTCTCGCTGCTACTGCCTTGGGCCATTGCAGTACAAAAAGGCTCTATGCTGTCCTCCCCACCCTGGATAATAGTAATATTTCCTGGCTTACATGTAACCGTGCGAACGAAGTTTCCAGTAGATGAAACTTGGCGAAAAACTAAACTATCCGCAATCTCTGAACTGCGAGACAAAAAGCGCTTTGTGCCAGCCGCATCACGACCCTTAAGGGCAATATCTGAGCTTTGAGATGTGGGACCCTGAAAATCTGACACGGTCGAAAATTCTCCTAAAAATTATTAAATCGACCTACACTCTATATCTCTCAAGTTATTTATCTAAGAATTTCGTAGTTTTTTCAATATCTCTTCTCACCATTCTCATTAAAGATGATCATAAAGTTGCCGATGATGCAAAACAATGCAAATGGAGTTAGCAACAATAAGAAACACGCAGAAGGCCACTTAGCAACTATTGCAAAAGCGCTGTCCTTAAGAGTAAAAATGGCCTGTCGGCAAAGTACCATTTTTGCACCAGGCAGTACATTAATCGCCATAGTGAGACAAAACAGGGCATAATGAACAACAAATTCGCTCTCCCTAAGATTGCTTTCTATAACTCTTTATCTAAACAAATCGAGGCATTAGCACCGTTAGAAGCAAACAAAGTCAGGATCTATTGTTGTGGGCCTACAGTCTATAATTACCAGCATATAGGGAATCTAAGAACATATATTTTCGAGGATGTTTTAGTTCGGGTTCTTAGATATGCCGGCTACGAAGTGCTTCACGTCATGAACATAACGGATGTTGGGCATTTAGTATCAGATGCCGACGAGGGCGAGGACAAGATGCTCCTTGCCGCGAAGCGAGAGCGCAAGACTTCGCACGAGATTGCTGAGTATTACACGGCCGTGTTTTTAAATGACTGTAGATTGCTAAATATTAGCAGGCCTTCTGTCATATGTAAGGCAACTGAGCACATTGCTGAAATGATTGAACTAATTCGGCGCTTGGAAGCTAACGGCATGGCCTATCAGGCGGGTGGCAATGTGTATTTTGACGTTTCAAAATTCTCAACGTACGGCAAACTTGCGGGCTTAGATTTGGCCAAACTTCAGGCCGGCGCGCGCATCGAAGTGGATCCAAACAAACGAAGCCCATTGGACTTTGCCCTTTGGTTTACCAAATCCAAATTCGAGAACCAGGAACTTCTCTGGGATTCCCCCTGGGGCCTAGGCTATCCTGGCTGGCATATAGAGTGTAGCGCCATGTCAATGAAGTACTGCGGCGAGACTTTTGACATTCACTGCGGTGGGATCGACCACATTCCAGTTCATCACACTAATGAGATTGCTCAAAGCGAAGGCGCCACACAGAAGCCACTTGCGAATATTTGGATGCACGGTGGATTTCTTCTGATGGGGCAGGAAAAGATGTCAAAGTCTAAGGGAAGTTTTCTAACGCTAGGCGAGTTAGTAGAACAGGGGTTCTGCCCCATGTCCTTTAGATTGCTAGCTTTAGGAGGAATTTACCGAAATGAGCTTTCGTTTAGCCTGGAAAGCCTTAAGAACGCGAGCTACGCTTTAGAAAAGTTAAAATCAACAGTTCTAGCTTTGCGAGAGGAAGTCGCAGAAACGGGGCAACCTATCGAGCCAGCTAGCGAAAGCAATGAATTTGCTCAACTAAAAACACTTTTCTGTGAGGCCGTTTATTGCGATCTGGGCTTACCTAAAGCCATGTCGGTTCTGCATCAAGTAGTAAATTCAAAAACCTTAAGCGCAGCCGAAAAATTGTCGCTTATAGAGAACTTCGACTTGGTGCTCGGCTTGGACGTAAAAAGCTGGCGCGCCCAACCAATCGAGATCCCGCATGAGATAGCTGAACTAGTAAATCAAAGAGACGAGGCTAGAAAAAATAGGCTTTGGGATTTGGCAGACGAACTGCGCAGGAAAATAGAATTGCTGGGCTTTGCAGTGGAAGATGCTCAAGAAAAAACTAAGATAGTGAAGAAAAAGAAATAGTAAGGCTTTAATGTATGCTTGCCCCATTAGTAGTCCTTTTTGGAGGCGCTGGTTATATTGGTTCGGTTCTAGCAAGACGGCTCCTGCTAGAAAATTTCCGCGTTAGAATCGTCGATAATTTTTTATTCGGCAACAGCGGTATTCGAGAGATAGCCAGCAACCCTCAGCTAGAAATCGTAAGCGCCGATATCTGCGACACACACGCACTCTCTTCGGCCACAAAAGGTGCTGACGTAGTAGTATTATTGGCAGCCATAATCGGCCGTCGCAAGGAGCCAGTCGAGCGCGCCGACATGCGCGATATTAACTTTTTAGCTTCTTCGGTGGTACTCGACGCCGCACTCGAGCACGGAGCTAGCCGCTTTATATTTGCCTCTACAGATAGTGTATACGGCTTACAGTCTGGCGTAATATACGAGACCACAACGCCCGAACCAGTGAGCTTATATTCACGACTAAAACTGCGAATGGAAGAAAGAGTAATTAATGCAGACAGTCGTTATTTTCACACAACTGCTCTGAGAATCAGCACTTGTCACGGCTATTCTCCGCGTATGCGCTTTGATTTGGTCGCAAATACGTTTATTCGAGATGCCTTCTTCAAGAATGAAATTCGAGTAGAAGGTGGGAACCAGTATCGCTCATTTGTACATGTCGACGATGTAGCGCGAGCGTTTACGAGCTGCATAAAAGCCCATGCGAATTTAATTAGTGGCGAAGTATTTAACATTGGATCGCATGGCCAGAGCGTTCAAATTAAGCATCTGGCAAACATAGTAAAAACTCTTAAACCTGAGATAAATGTGCTTTTTGAAGAGGCAGAAGTCGACATGTCTGACTACTACTTGAGTTGCAGCAAGGCCAATAAAATTCTCGATTTTTCGCCTGCTTGGACACTTGAACGCAGCTTGCAGGAGGTTTTAACCTCCCTAGAAGCCGGTGAGTTTCCAGACGCCTATAATTTTAAATATTATAACATCAAAGATTGCATAAGCTTAAAATAGTTATTAACATGATTAGAAACTGTTAAGTTTTTTAGTTTTGTTGAACTTAGAGGGTAAGAAAATGAAAGATTTTCAGGTCACTATGCGTCCGGCTTATGCCGTTTCCGATGCACAATCTGCTTTGGTGCGTTCTGTATTTGGTTGGATGACTGCAGGCTTATTCTTAAGCGGAATAGTTGCCATGTATGTCTTAAATACGCCTGCTGTAACACAGTCTATTCTGGGGAAACCGGGATTATTTCTGATTCTAGCGTTTGCGGAAGTCGGATTGGTAGTTTGGTTAAGCGCCAGAGTGATGAAAATGTCTGCCGTCAAGGCGACGTCGGTTTTCTTGATATATTCTGCGCTAAACGGCGTTACTTTAGCTCCACTTGCCTTTATCTACACGAGAGAATCATTAGCGTCTACTTTTATGATTACCTCAGCGGTTTTTGGGTCGATGGCTGTGTTTGGCTATGTCACCAGGAGAGATCTTTCGAGCTTGGGTAGTTTTCTATACATGGGCCTTTGGGGAATAATAATCGCTAGCCTTGTAAACATGTTTCTGCAAAGCACTGCTGTTGGCTTTGTAATGTCTGTAGCAGGCGTTATCGTTTTTACTGGCCTTACTGCCTGGGATGTAAATAAGATAAAGAACATGAGCACTTATGTAGAAGAGGGCACGGATGATTTTAGGCGATACGCCATACTTGGAGCTCTGTCGCTTTATTTGGACTTTATTAACCTATTTATAATGCTCCTTCGTTTTTTCGGTAGTCATCGCGACTAGGAAAGCTGGGCAGTTTGGCCGTGCCACTCGGCACGTGCGATAGACCAAGATTTTGTTCGACAATGCGAAGCTAAATAACGTATAATTTCTATTATGAGGGGCGTTCTCTTATGTAGGCCCCTTGTGGATCGTTCGTTTGTCGGCGCATTGTAAACGGGGCTAAAGGGGAGTTGTTAGGATTATTTCGAAATGCCTCTGTGGTATTGCTCATTTTATTTTCGAGCGCCGTTAACGCGTGGGCAGTGGATTCGAGGGATGCTAATGTTAGCGTGATTGAAAATGCACTTGGATTTCAAGCCCTGTTGCCGACTTCTACCAGAAATGAGTTATTTTTAGGCGCCAAGCCCTACTACTTTAGCCCTTTTGAGCCACTGCCCATAAAAATTTCGCTTAACGATCGAAAGCTCAAAGGATGGAGCTACATAGCCAATCGCCTGATTGAGGGCGGGGCCAGTCCTCAAATAGTAAGCGAACTGTTGTCGGATTTTCGCATGCCGAAGAATGCCCCTATTTTTTTTAGTCTTGCGCCAAGAGAGCCTCGCAACCTATATCGTGGCCACAATACAGAAAGGACACGCCTAAATGCTCTGAGGTTTTACAAGAAAAATTTCTATTACTTTTTTCGTGCGAGCTACGAATTTCAGGTTCCGGAAGGCGTGATCCTAGCCATCCTCCAGGTAGAAACGAATTGCGGTAGCTTTACTGGGAAGGCGCGAGTTTTGCCTAGTCTTTTAAGGCTTGCCGACGCAGCGTCGCCGGATAATGTTTTTAGAAATTTTAAGCGCGCACAGAGTGCGAGATCCTCGGCAACACTGGAGCAAGTGAGCCAGCGAGCTAAGTGGCTGGAGGAGACTTTTTTGCCTCACGCCATAGCGCTAATTGAGCTAGCCGAGCAAAGGGCCATCCATCCGCTTGAAATTCGAGGTTCTGGCAGTGGCGCTTTAGGGATGCCGCAATTCTTGCCCGGACATCATTTTGCGTATGGAGTCGATGGGAACAGCGATGAGGCAATAGATTTATTCTCGGCTCCAGATGCAATATTTTCCGTTGCAAATTACCTCAATCAACATGGTTGGACGAAACTAGATTTAGACACTCCTAGCAAGCACGCTGTCATTTGGCATTATAACCACTCGGAACCCTATATTGAAACAGTGCTTGCTCTTTCGGATTCGCTAAATAGTGGAATCGAGAAAATTAAGACTTCAATAAAAAACGAACTAATAGTGCAAAGCGTTCAGGCTCCGATTGGCCAAATCGTCCCAATAGGACTGGTCCAACCGCAGTGAGCTTTGTTTGGGACAGATTGTGCTTTCCGCATTTATGCGCTCTTGCGGGAAAAAACCCTAGCAAACTAAGCCAGGCGATGCACAATGCCGCGTTTCGTGCGCTTAACTTGCCGTTTTCCTACGTAGCCTTTAACACTACAGACACTGCATTTGTTATTGAAGCCATGCGAAGATTGGGAATCCGGGGTTTAAGCCTTACAATCCCACACAAGGAAATAGCTTTTTCGCTAGTAGACGAAGTAGAAGGCCCAGCACAAAAAGTAGGCGCTATCAACACGGTAGTTAACAGTGGTGCCACTCTTACTGGCTTCAACACTGATGTCTTTGGCATCACACAGGCACTTAGGGAGGCGCATGTCGATGACCTGAGCGGCAAGAATGTGCTAATTCTTGGTGCCGGCGGTGCTGCGAGAGCTGCTATCTATGCCGCCGGCGAATTAGGGGCAACATCTGTAAGCCTAGCTAACAGAACCGACCATCGCGCAGAGTTGCTCGCCAAAGATTTTTCTGGCCAAAATGTCATACACTTACGTAGTGACGAGCTGCCAAATGTCAGTTTAGCGGATTTCACGTTAATCATTAACGCAACCCCACTTGGCTCCATTGCCACTGATAGCGCCGAGTTAAAGTTAGATTTAAGTCAGCTTGGCGAGAATATTTGCGTTTTTGACATGGCAACGCGCACGAGTACGCCGTTACTAGAAAT
>JADLFC010000105.1 GCA_020845775.1 Deltaproteobacteria bacterium | reverse complement strand
AGGGCAGAAGGCGAGTTTTTGCGAGAAAGTTCATAACACCTCATCAAATGCTAAAGTATTAGTTTCTAAGTAATAAGATTGGCAATCTTTTTTATGAGATAGGGAGCGTTGAAATACATCCCCCCCCAGCATTCACATTGTTTTTTTGGTCTACTTGTTTGTCTATATTTTCTCTTGTAGACTGCCGGTTGCTTAGATTAAGAATAACGCGGTCTTGCAAAGCTAAATTTTACCAAACAAAGATAAGAAATTATTGCTTAGTTTAGTTTTGCCGGCTCATAGGAGACGAAATTATTTTTTCGCCAGGATTTTTGTCTGTTAGGTTCTGGCGCATCAAAGTGAGATTATAATGAAAGAAGATTTTAAAGTTGCGGATTTGAAGTTAGCAGAGTGGGGTAGAAAAGAAATTAGGTTAGCTGAAAACGAAATGCCTGGCTTGATGGCTCTTAGGGAAGAGTTTGGCAAGTCTAAGCCGTTAAGCGGGGCTAGGATTGCTGGTTGCCTGCACATGACGGTTCAAACTGCTGTTTTGATTGAGACGCTAATAGAACTTGGTGCAGAGGTGAGGTGGTCTAGTTGCAATATTTTTTCAACTCAAGATCACGCTGCTGCGGCTATTGCCGAGCGCGGTATCCCTGTTTTTGCATGGAAGGGTGAGACCGAAGAAGAGTACGAGTGGTGCATAGAACAGACACTGCGCTTTTCTGATGGCAAAGTTCTCAATATGATTTTAGATGACGGCGGAGATTTAACTAAACTCGTTCACGACTGTTATCCGGAAATGATAAAAGAAGTGGTTGGAATTAGTGAAGAAACTACCACTGGAGTTAATCGCCTGTATACTATGCATGCCGAGGGTAAGCTAAGGGCGCCAGCAATTAATGTGAATGATTCCGTAACTAAATCTAAGTTCGACAATTTGTACGGCTGCAGAGAATCTCTAGCAGATGGGATAAAGAGAGCTACGGATATCATGGTAGCTGGTAAAGTGGTTGTCATTGCGGGCTATGGAGATGTGGGGAAGGGTTGTGCCGAATCCATGCAGGGCTTCGGCGCACGCGTGCTGGTTACTGAAATAGATCCAATTTGTGCCTTGCAGGCAGCAATGAATGGATTTGAGGTTGTAACGATGGAGGAAGCAGCGGTGAGAGGCGATATTTTCGTTACTGCTACTGGCTGCTGCGACGTTATTACTGCCGAACATTTCTTGCAGATGAAGAATGAGGCGATACTATGTAACATTGGCCACTTCGATTCAGAGATAGATATTGCCTGGTTAGAGAGCAATCCGGGAGTGCGCGAAATAAACATTAAGCCGCAAGTCGATCAGTTTATTTTACCAAATGGCAATTCCTTAATAGTGTTGGCGCGCGGGAGGCTAGTCAATTTGGGCTGTGCGACCGGACATCCGAGCTTTGTGATGTCAAATTCGTTTACGAATCAAGTGCTAGCACAGATTGCGTTGTGGACTAGAAACAGCGAGTATTCAGTTGGCGTGCACATGCTGCCAAAGGAGCTCGATGAGAAAGTCGCTCGATTGCATTTGCCAAAGTTAGGGGTTAAGCTAACTAAGTTAAATCCAAAGCAGGCGGGCTATCTGGGCGTCAGCATAGACGGTCCCTATAAGCCGCAGCACTATCGCTATTAATATTAGTTGTTAGTGGTCGGTTGCTAAAGCCGCTATGGAGCTCGGTGGAACTATCAATTTTTTCTTGGCCAAATGATGTCTAACACTAGAAGTGAACAGGAGTTGGTTCGCATTGAGAAGCTTAGCGAGTTGCGACAGCACGGCGATCCGTTTCCGAATGACGTAGTGGTGACAGCTACTAGCGAGCGCGTTAGGGGTAACGTCGATGCAGAGGTAGAATTGGATGAGGCCGACCGCAAGCGAGTAACGCTTGCCGGTCGATTAATGACTATTAGATTGATGGGTAAGGCGGCGTTTTGTCACGTTCAGGATCGCCATGGGCAGATTCAGGTGTATGTTAAGCGCGATGATTTGGGAGAGGCGGCATTTGAGCGTTTTAAATCTCTCGACCTCGGCGACATCATAGAAGTTACTGGTTATGCCTTTCGCACCAAGACAAACGAACCTTCCTTGCATGCGGAAAAGTATAGGTTGTTGGTTAAGTGTTTGCATCCATTGCCAGAAAAATGGCACGGATTGACAGATGTAGAAACTCGATATCGAAAGCGCTATGTCGATCTAATCGTTAACAAGCAAAGCCGTGACGTCTTTTTGGCTCGAGCTAAAATTCTCGGTCTTATTCGCGAATTTTTTAATTCTCGAGAGTATTTAGAAGTGGAGACCCCGATGATGCATTCCGTCGCGAGTGGGGCTGCTGCTAAACCCTTTTTGACTCATCACAATTCGTTGTCGCTCGATTTGTATCTTAGGATTGCTCCTGAGTTGCACCTAAAGCGCTTGCTTGTAGGTGGCTTTGAGCGCGTTTATGAGATGGGAAGAGTTTTTCGCAATGAAGGAATGTCCACTGAACATAATCCCGAATTTACTATCTTGGAGTTCTATCAGGCATATGCGACTTATAATTCCTTAATGGATCTGACTGAAGAGCTCATCGTTAAACTCTGCCAAGAAGTAACCGGCGGGTTAAAGATAAACTACAAAGATAGGGAGTTGGATTTCACACCTCCTTGGAAGCGCATTACTATGGTCGAAGCTATTAGGGAGTTTGGCAATATAGATTCTAGTATTTCTCTTGAGTCGCTAGATGGGATAAAGAGAGCGGCTAAAGTGTTGGGATTTGATGGCATTGATTCTCTTGATGATTACGGCAGAGCCGTTTATGAAGTGTTTGATGTTTGTATTGAGGAGCGCATAGTTTCGCCTACTTTTATCACTAAACATCCACTCTCGATTTCGCCATTGTCTAGGGCATCTGCGGATGATGGTCGTTTCGTGGATCGGTTTGAGTTAATAGTAGCGGGCATGGAGCTAGCTAATGCGTTTAGCGAGTTAAATGATCCTTTTGAGCAGCATCGGCGATTAGAAGATCAGCTCAAGGCAAAGATGCAGGGGGATGAAGAGGCTATGGATATGGACGAAGATTTTGTCACGGCTTTAGAATATGGCATGCCTCCGACTGCCGGAGAAGGTATCGGCATAGATCGGCTAGTAATGATTCTTGTTGGTGCAACGAGTATACGCGATGTAATTCTTTTCCCTCAGATGCGACCCTTAACCTAGATGATCCTATCCGTTGAACTATTTATCGCTTTTCGCTATTTGCGAAGTAAGCGAAAAGAAGTCTTTGTTTCGATTATCGCTGTAGTTTCTATTTTAAGCGTCGCAATCAGCGTGATGGTTCTCGACATTGTGTTGTCGGTTATGACTGGTTTTGAGAATGAGCTGAGGGCTAAGCTTATTGGCGCTAATGCTCATGTGGTGATTCGCAAGTTTGGGGGGAATGTGGAGCAGTGGAAAGAAGTCTCTGACTTGGTAGTTCGCCAAAATGGAATAAAGGGCGTTTTCCCCTATACCTACAATCAGGCTATGCTTACCGTTTCTGGCGGCGCTCGAGGACTTATTATTAAAGGCATTGCGGATGAACCTCTAGCTAAAGAGAAATTGGAGCAATACTTAGAAGCCGGAACAACGATGTCTAGTTTGTTCTCTCCTGCCGAAGTTGAAATTCTGCGACCGGACGGGCAAAAGGATTTAATTAAACTTTCTCCTCTGATTATCGGTCGAGAACTTGCTCGCTCTATGGGATTAGAAAATGGTTCAATCGTAAGCCTTTTTGCGCCCACTTTGATGTCTTCACCTCAAGGGCTAATCCCCAAGCAGCGCAGGTTCGTAGTGGTAGGAACTTATAGTTCGGGCTTAGTGGAATACGAAAGTGGCATGGCCTATACCTCTTTAGAAGCAGCGCAGTCGTTTTTTAAGTTTGAGAAAGGCGTAACTGGTTTGGAAGTAGTTGTTAAAAATATATTTGAGGCAACTGCTATCGCCGATAATCTCGCGAATGCTTTGCAGGCGCTGGATGATGGCTATTATGCCACTGACTGGACGGAGCCAAATAAGCCTCTATGGGAGGCAATACGCTTGGAAAAGCGCGTGTATTTTATCGTGCTATTATTGTTAATCCTCGTTGCCAGTTTCTCTATTGTTAGCACTTTAGTGATGGTGGTTATGGAGAAGGGAAAGGATATTGCTGTTTTTAAGTCCATGGGCGCCAGTGCAGATTCTATAATGAAGATTTTTTTTATACAGGGCGCCCTTATAGGAACAAGCGGCACTTTTTTGGGAACTATTCTGGGTGTGTTTGGGTGCTTGGCTTTAAGGAGCTATGGATTTGAAATCGATCGCTCGGTATTTTCTCTTGATACGGTTCCGGTGGAGATGCAGCCAATAAATTTTATTATAGTGGCAATTTCCTCTCTAATCATTACATCGCTTGCTGGGGTATATCCTGCTAGGCGCGCTGCTAAACTGGATCCCGTTGAGGCTCTGAGGTACGAGTAGTCGCATGAGAGTTGAGGCTAGAAATATCGCCAAGCGGTTTAATGACGCAGGTCGAATGATAGAAGTATTTGCAGATCTTTCGTTAGAGGTTGAATCTGGAACAAGCCTTGCGCTTGTAGGGGAGTCCGGGGCAGGTAAAACGACTTTGTTGCAAATACTAGGTACCCTTGAAAAGCCCACATCGGGAGAGGTATTTATCGGCAGCAAGTGCGTCACTGAAAAGTGTTTGGATGACGCGGCTCTTTCGGCGTTTCGCGGTAGATATATAGGGTTTGTGTTTCAGTTTCACTATTTGTTGCAAGAGTTTGATGCCCAGGAAAATGTTGCCATGCCACTAATATTGCAAGGGGAAAGGCGTGTCGACGCTATGGAAAGAGCTGAAATTTTGCTAAAAAGAGTTGGATTGGAGGCTCGCTTGAAGCACAGACCAGCAGCTCTTTCTGGAGGAGAGCAGCAGAGGGTTGCTATTGCGCGAGCCTTGAGTTCTAAACCTGGGGTAGTTCTTGCAGACGAGCCGACGGGCAATCTCGATACTCGTACTGCTAAAGAAGTTCAGGAGTTGCTTCTTGCCATTCAGGAAGAAGTAAAAATGACTTTAATTGTTGTTACGCACTCGTTAGAGTTGGCAAAATCCATGGGAAGAGTTGTGGAACTAACAGCTGGTAAATTGGTTGAGAAAGTACTGTGAAGAGATTGATTTGGATAACTGTATTGCTTTTTTGTTGTGGCGTAGATGCTGTAGCAGAGGAGCGGGACGTGATTTCTGAGATCAAGATAAGAGGAAATGAACGAGTAAGCGAAGAGACGATTAGGGATCAGTTATCAACCTTAGTCGGCAAGAAGCTCGACAAGGCAGCAATAGATGCTGATATTAAGCAAATTTACAAGACTGGTTTCTTTGAGAAGGTCGTTGCGGGTTTGCGCGTTCGAGGTCAAGATGGCGTATTGACTTTTAGCGTAGTGGAAAGACCAGCGCTCAGGCAAGTTTTCTTAAAGGGCAATGAAGAGCTAAGCGAGGAAGTTTTAAAAGAAAAGCTCGAGATTTCTGCTGCTCGGTTTTTAGATAAGAAAAAGATAAAGGCTGGAATTGAGCAACTTAAACTCTATTATCAGAGTTTGGGCTTCTATGATACGAGCATAGATTATTCAATTACGTCTGTTGAAAATAACCAGGTGGATCTAACTTTCGTAGTGGACGAGGGCGAAAAAAAGAAGCTCCGAAAGATTTTTTTTGAAGGAAATGATGAGATAACTGATTCCGAATTGAAAGGCGTAGTGATGACGCGTAAGTATAAGTGGTGGAGCTCTTGGCTTACCGGTTCGGGTGTCGTAAAAGCCGATCAACTTACTAACGACGTTCAATTGATCTCTCGGTACTACCTTACAAAGGGCTATGCGGATGTTAGGGTAGGTGAGCCTGAGATTAAGGAAGTAGATGATGGCCTTGTCCTCACCTTTAAGATCGAGGAGGGACCAATATTTAGTTTGAGAAATATTGGAGTAAAGGGCGACCTCGTCAATGGCGATACTGAGAAAACCTTGGAAGGAGTCCAGGTAAAAAGGGGCGACACTTTTAATATCGATACAATTCGCCAAAGCACATTCCATATTTTAGATAAATTTACTGATGTCGGATATGCATTTGCTAACGTTGAGCCAGCAACGAGTTTGGATAGGACAAGTCGCGAAGTCGATGTTGTTTTTGAAATTAGCCGGGGCAAATTAGCCTACGTCGATCGCATTAACATTAGCGGTAACAGCAAGACTACTGACAATGTTATTAGGCGGTCGTTAAAAATCCAGGAAACGGATCTATTTTCTAGTTCAAAGATTAGGCGTAGTCAGGAGCTGCTAAATAGGCTGGGTTTTTTCGAGGAAGTCAGCATCACGCCACAACCATCTAAGGAAAAGGAGCGCGTGGATCTACTCCTCGCAGTGCGCGAGGCAGCTACGGGAACATTTAGCGCGGGAGCAGGAATTAGCTCAGATGAAGGTTTTATCTTTAATGTTCGCGTGTCCGAAAATAACCTTTTTGGGCAAGGCAATTCGATTGTAACTGACGTAAACGTGGGAACGATAAACGAAAATTATGTGTTTTCTTTTACGAATCCCAGGATAAACGATTCTTACTGGTCAGGCGGTATCGATTTGCTGTCTACAGAGAGGGAATTTGACGATTTTGACCGAAAGCAACGAGGAGGATCGCTAACGGCGGGTTATCCACTGATGTTTTTTGGGCCAGAGAATGTCGATGATGTCAGGTTTTCGTTGCGTTATGAGTTGTTAGAAATCGACATCGATAATATCAGCGAAGATGCGCCTGAGCTCATACAAAACGAAAAAGGCGTTAGTACGTCTTCGAGCATTACGCCGAGATTAGTGCGCAACACTATCGATAATCCGCTAAGTCCACTAACTGGCTCTCGGCAGTTAGTAAGCGTTTCATTGGCTGGCTTAGGTGGCTCGGAGGAGTTTTGGTTAGCGGAACTGTCAAACACCATTTATAGACCCATCTGGAGACCGGCATTTGGTGATTTTGTCTTCTCTCAGCGAGTTGATTTTGGGTATGGTGATACTTTTGATGGCGAAACATTTCCGTTGTTTCGACGATTCTTCCCTGGAGGCATTAACTCGGTTCGAGGTTTTAAATCTCGAGAGCTTGGCCCGAAAGATGCAAATGGAAACGAATTTGGTGGCAATAAAGAACTAGTTGCCAATTTTGAACTCATTTTTCCAATATTTTCTGCCATGGGGCTAAAGGGTGTAGCTTTTTACGACATAGGCAATGCTTTTGATGATGATGAAAATATTGAATTTGCAGATCTGCGCCAAGCGGTAGGATGGGGAGTTAGGTGGAATTCACCCTTGGGGCCAATAAGAGTGGAGATTGGCTATCCTTTAGAAAGAAAAGAAGGGGAAGATTCAGTGGTAACTTTGTTTTCCTTTGGCGCGCCACTGTAAATAAAATTGTAGTTATTGATATTGATACCGATGCGGCTTAGGCGCTGTGTGTTGTTGTAATCTTGAGTTAATTATAGTATGTGTTCTTTTTAAATTAATTGCAGCTCTTGTTCTTGATGCAAAGTAATGTGAGGTGATTATGTCTTTTCTTTCTCGTCTTTATGGTCTTAGCGTTTTGTTGGTAATCTTCTTATTATTAACCCTTGGGGTTAGCAATGCTCTTGCCGAGAAGGAGGCGATGGTGGTTGGGTTTGTGGATATGCAAAGAGCGCTCAGTTCTTCCATTGAGGGGAAGAAAGCCCAGAAAGAGTATGAGCAGAAGGTTAAATCGGTACAGTCGGAACTGGACAAGAAAAAGCAAGAGTTTTCCCGCATGAGGGAAGATTTTGGGAAGCAGAAGGCTAGTCTGAACGAGCTCGCTAGAACCGAGAAAGAAGAAAAACTCATTGTTGTGGAAAAGGATCTAAAGCGCCTATTTGAAGATTCGCAAGAATCTCTTCGCCGAGAGAATATTAAGGTCGTTGGCGATTTATTAAAAAAGCTACATGCTGTAGTAGACGAGGTTGGTCGTCGCGACGGCTTTACTATTATTCTTGAAAAAAGTTCGCAAGCAGTGCTTTACGCAGATAACAAAATTGACATTACCGATAAAGTTATTCAGCAGTTCGACAAAACCCAGTAAGTAGTGTTTGTGGCGCAGTGCCACCAAGAAAGCGTTATTACTTAATGCGGTAGAAATTTGTAGGCGAGGAAAATCTAAGTGACTACAGATATTAAAATCCCTTTAGAAGTTAATGACATTCAGCGCATTATACCTCATAGGTATCCATTCTTATTTGTCGATAGGATAATAGAGTTTGTCGATGGCGTAAAAATTGTTGGGGTGAAGAATGTATCGGTAAATGAGCCATTTTTTGAAGGTCATTTTCCGGGGAGGCCACTAATGCCAGGGGTTTTGATACTGGAAGCCTTGGCTCAGGTGGGAGCTATTTTTGTTAAAATTAGCACTGGCGGAGCTTCGGCGGAGAAATTGATAGTTTTTTCCGGTGTGGAATCGGCTCGGTTTAGAAAGCCCGTAGTTCCCGGTGACGTCATTACGTTAGAGTGCTCGTCTCCGAGAAGAAAGCTCGTTCATTGGAAGATGCGAGCGATTGCGCGAGTTGGCGATCAAGTTGTTGCAGACGCGATTTTAAAGGCAACAGAAGTAAACTGATAAGTTGTTTTGCGTTTTTTTTATAGGTAACGATGAGAGCTAACATTCATCCAACTGCGATAGTTGATTCGCAAGCTAGGCTAGCTACCTCAGTAACAGTCGGAGCCTATAGCACTATTGGCCCTAATGTTATCATTGGCGAGGGGTGCGAAATTCGATCGCACGTGGTTATCGAAGGGCATACCACGCTTGGCGAAGAGAACGTGATTTTTCAGTTTGCGTCAATTGGTTCAGCACCGCAAGATTTAAAGTACAAGGGAGAAAGTTCGACGCTGGAGATGGGCTCGCGAAATATTATTCGCGAGCATGTTACATTAAATCCAGGTACCCAAGGCGGGCACATGCGGACTGTAATTGGGGACGACAATGTGTTTTTGGTTGGTTCTCACGTTGCGCACGATTGTAGCGTTGGGAACAATAACATCTTGTCTAACGGAGTTGCGCTGGCAGGGCACGTTTCGATTGGAAATAGAATAGTGCTTGGTGGGATGGTTGGCGTGCATCAGTTTTGTCGCATTGGCGATATGGCAATAGCTGGTGCAGGTTCAATGTTGGCGCACGATTTGCCGCCATATTGCATAGGGCAGGGAGATCGTTGTCACTTAAGAGGTGTTAACATAGTTGGACTTAGGCGAGGTGGTGTATCGGAGGATGAGATATTGATAATTAAGAAAGTATATCGCCACCTCTTTTCTAAAATGGGCAGATTGGAAGAAAAAATTAACAACTTGCCACCTGAGCTCAGTGGCCATCTTCGGATTCGACCTTTGATAGAGTTTATCCAAAGTTCGGAGAGAACGATTTGCACACCACTAAAACACCTGAGCGAATAATTGGAGTAATTGCTGGAAACGGAGCCTTTCCGCTGGAGTTTGTTCGCGGTGCCAAGCGCAATGCTTGTAAAGTGTTTGCAGTTTGTCACATCGGCGAAACGGATAAGGCTATTGAATCGCTCGTGGATGAGGCGGTGTGGATTAAAGTAGGTCAGTTGGGCAAGTTAATATCCTCTTTTCTTTCCTTTGGAGTAGAGAGGGTGGCTATGGCTGGTGGGATCAGTCGAATTAGCTTGTTTAAGGGAGTCAAGCTCGACGTGAGAGGTATTCAGTTACTTGCTAGGATTCGCTCTACCAAGGATGACCTGATTATGCGAGGTATTGCTGAAGAGCTTGAAAAGGAAGGAATTGAGGTAATAAGTTGTGCTACTTTTATGGAAGATTCCTTTGCGGCTGAAGGCGTTCTGGGTAGGTGTAAGCCAACAGCTACTCAGCGTGCTGACATTGAGGTAGGTGTGTCAGCATTGCGCGCTATGAGCGCTGAGCATATAGGGCAATTGGTGGTTGTAAAAGATGGTGTAGTCGTTGCCGTTGAGGCGGTAGAGGGTAGCGATGCAGCGATAACTCGCGGTGGAGAATTGGGCGGACCTGGAGTTGTGGTCGTAAAATTTGCTAAATCAACACAGGACATGCGCTTTGATATACCAACAGTGGGGTGTAAAACATTAGAGACCATGGTTAAGGTTAAGGCCAATGTTTTAGCTATAGAAGCGAGAAAGACCCTAATGATGGAAAAAGAAAAAATGATTGAATTAGCGAACAAGCATAAAATAGTTCTCGTCGGCTGTAGCTGACATGCTTTACCTCTCCTAGTATATTAGTCAGTCTTTCGACAACTCGTTTACATGAGTCTCTTTTGCAGTAGTCGTGGTGAGATGCAGGTTATTTTGTATTTCCCATTCGTCTGTTGCACCGCTTCCCTGAGCCTTTAACAATTCCTCGTAAGCTTCCTTAGTCTCGCCGCCTTCAATCAGAAGGCCAGCAAAGTTATTTCGCGCTCGATAGTTCAGTGGATTTAGGTATAGAGCAATCTCAAACAATTTTTTCGCGGCCTCGCGATCGCCATTTTGCATCGCCACAAGTGCTAAATGAGCATAGCCTCGGTCGTAGTTGCTATCGAGTGAAACAGCTTTCTTGAAATACTCCTCAGCCAAATCGAAATCATTTTCTCTCCAGGCAAGGCAGCCAAAACCATCTGCTACCCGCGGATCGTCCGGGGAAAGCGATTCGGCCAAACTGAGCAGGGCACGCGCACTGTCAAATGCGCTCGTAGAGTCACTATCTAAATGGCGAGTTACTTGATTCATTATGGAAATTAACTTTCGGTTTAGCATGGCCTCTTGGTTTGGAGATAGGGAACGCGAGAATTCGTAAGTTGCACATCCACTTGCTAGGAGCAATTGAGCCGATATTGCGATTGAAATGAGTTTAGTCAACGTTTTAGCAATCATTTTTAATGGGTCTCCATAGAGGGCATTGAGAAAGCTGCGGCATTTGGCATGTTGGTAGTTTCCGAAAACTCACTAGGGGCTTTGCCGTTTAAGCTTAAGCCTTCAACTTCAACGTAAATGGGATGCGTAAGTTTAATATCTGCTGACAGCTCACTCACGGATATTACGCGCATATCTGGCATGTAGCCTGCCATGAGCTGAGAAAACGGCAGTCTGGCCGAGCGAGAGGTGAGAACGACGAATAGCTCCGGATCTCTTTCTCTAAGGCCTCTAATAATTGAGGTAATCCTGTCAGCAAAATCCGGCTCAGGAGGCAAGTTGAGAATGCTGAGCTTGGCAAACAAGTAGTCGAGTTCTGGTGACAATACAAAGGCTTCAAGCGTTGAGCTTCCGTGTGTAATATCGGCAGAAATCGTCCGACCTAATGCCTCCCGGACGTGGGCCAACAGGGCACACATTTCATGTGGAAATCGACTGTTTTGACTAAGCGATGCAGAAAGCTGCATTTGTGGCGATGACGACGGCTGATTCGTTGCAGAAGCCTTTTGGTTTAGATTATACTCGCTTATTGCCTGCAAGATTCGGCGCATATCTCTTATGCTTACGTTTTCTAGTAATAGCTGCCTAAAAAGTGTCGTTAAGCCAGTAATGCTAATGAGTTTAGGCACGACGCTATTAATCAAATCTTCAGCTGTCGCCTGGTGAGCCTCCAACAATATTCTAGTGTGCGTATCATCGATGAACTCTAGTAAGTTTTTCTCCACTAGGCGGCCCAATGAATCTGCAATTCTAGCACTAAAGCCATTCATAGATGCTGAACCATTAGCCTTATCGCCGCCTGAGTTGCCTTCGTTTGCGAAAGAGATCTTTTCCATGGCGACTCCGTGAACGAAAATGCTTGCCTGTATGTCAACCAGTGAGTCGTCGATGTCAAACTCAACCGCACTAATGGTCACGCCTCGCGTATCGAATGTCTTTGATCTCAGTTGCTTAATCAGCTGTGGCAAGTGCGCCTCCTGCTGCAACACGCGAGCCGCATCGAGGCTAAGTCTAAGGACCAGCGGCGAAAAGATCTTTGGTTGAAAGGTAGAATCGACATCTTCCTTAGCCGCCTGTGCGCGCTCCAGCACTCCCTTTTTTGCAATAAGAAAAAATAAAATCGACGCTCCCAAAAATGGCACTGTAGGCATGCCCGGTACGAACGCAAGAATCAACATCACGCCAGCGCAAGTCCCCAACGCCTGCGGCTCTCTGCCCAGTTGTGCAAACATCTCACGGCCGATAAAACCGCGGTCTTTGTTCTCCACCCGGGTGACTACGATTCCAGCCGCTACCGCCACCAGCAAGGCCGGCACCTGGGATACTAAACCATCGCCCACGGTAAATAGCGTAAATTTGCGAAAAGCCGTTCCTAAGTCTAAACCCTGCTGGGTAACCCCAACTACGACGCCAGCTGTAATATTAATGATTGTTATTAGCAGGCCGGCGATGGCATCTCCCTTAACAAACTTCATCGCGCCATCAAGAGCGCCAAACAGCTTTGACTCCCTATGGAGCGCCTTGCGCTTCTCCTTAGCTTCTCCTAGTCCGATAATTCCCGCGCGCACGTCCGCGTCGATGGCCATTTGCTTTCCCGGCATGGCATCGAGCGTAAACCGCGCTGCAACTTCGGCAATGCGCTCAGCGCCCTTAGAAATGACCAGGAACTGAACGACGGTAATAATTGAGAAAATAACCACTCCCACTGCCAAATTGCCACCCACGACAAAGTTGCCAAAGGCCGCAACGATCTCGGGCGGCTCTCCGCTACTAAGGAGCTGTCGAGTCGTCGAAATGTTTAGACCTAGCCGAAACAGAGTAGCTAGAAGCAACATCATAGGGAGCGACGAAAACTCCTCCGACTCGGATAGGTATACCGAGCTAATGAGCAGACATAGCGCAAAAGCAATGTTGCACATTAGCAAGGTATCGAGAAGAAAGGCTGGCAAGGGCAATATCATCAACCCAACAACCGCGACAACTGCTAATGGTAGGAGTAAATCCCTTGTTTCAGCTTTAGTTGTAAGAGTGGCCATAAATTGAAGCGATCCTCTACTAGCGAATGTTTCGAATTATGTTCTGCATAGTGTCGGCTAAGGCGCGAATGATATTGCTTACCATAGTTGCGAGGTTTGCCCTCTTGGCCACTAGGTCCCCCAAAGCCGTCGTATTTCCATACTTGCCTTCAGTAGCGTTTGCCACTTTCATTATGTCTTCTGTAGACGAATTCAAATCGAGCATTACGCGTTCAGCATTTTTTAGCCACGCGGCGTCTGCTTTGCTTATGTTCCCCGAATTCGCTGAACTTGAACTTATTGCACTCATTTTTTTCTACCTCAAATAAATTAACTAACCTACCCTAATATTGCGAATAGCTGCCATTTTCGATTCGTGCTTTGAGCGCTCTATGTTTGAGACCATTGTGGTAGTCTGCATTTCCATTTGAGCCTCGATTTGTAGCTCGATTAGTTCGGCAAAGTCGCCTGTAGGGACGTTTTCAACGCCACCAATAAAATCTGATGCAAACTGCTTCGCAGATGTCATGACGTCTTTAAACAGTCCCACACCAGCGCTCGCTGGTTGCGGCAAATAGCGGGCTACTGAGGCAGCCGCGCCAGCAAGGTCGCCGATCGAAAAAGTTGATTTTAAATCGCTCATAAAACTAATTCTCCAAAGTTAATGTCTAATAACTAATGATTCCTACTAACTAAATGTTAGTTGACCTGCCAATATTATCGCCGCAGTTCGCGTCAATGTTCACCAAAAAGTCATTGTTTGTAACGATGCTTTCGCTTTTCGCTGAGATAGTCGTCGTCGTCCCAAGAATTTCGAGCGCAAGTGCTCCGTCTGCTAGGGAAACGAGACGAGCGGTGGCAATTGGCTCGTCCTGAATCGAGAGAGTAAGCTGCTTAAGGGGATTAAATTGGAATCCCAGGTACTGTCCGGTACTTAGCGAGATTAAATCTTGAATAGACAACTCGCAGGCACCAACTGTTATAGAAACGCTCACCGACTGCTCTAGTGTCTGCTGGGAAGTAGTCGCAGGCGCTTCCTCGGAACATTCGTGTCTAGTAGGGCGTGGCGTAGGCATTGGTGTAATAGGTGTCAGTGTATCGGTCATTGCTCGTTATCCTTAAAAAGAGTGTTAGTGGCCAATAGTTTTGATAGAAGTTCTAAATAAACGTCATGCTTGCAGTTGCTAGATGTAGCAGCGGCAATGCGAGCTATAACAGTAGGTGGCAATCCAATATCGATGGTATATTGCTTGGAACCGTCAATTATGGCGTTTATCGACAGAAATAAATGTTCCGTAAGATTTTCAGATGTGCTCTCAATATCGTTAACGTGCGCTATTGCGCTCGAATCAATAAGTAGGTGCTGGTGTTGGAGAATGTCGCTTTCGGCTATTACCTTAGCCAATATAAAGCACATTGCAGCCTCCGCCGTAATGTCGTTAATCTCTGCTAGATGCGGCGCAGTTGTTAATAGCAGTGCTGCTAAATGATGGGCTAAGGGGATTGGTAGAACAAGCAGTAGTGGCTCCTGAAAAAGGCTTAGGCGCACAAGGAGGAAGGAGCTAGCAGAGGAAACGGAATCGCCACATCTAAAAATGTGCGTTGCGTAGTTGCTATGGATTGATAAAGCTATCTGGATATTTATGTCACTAGCCAAGCTGCGCTGAATCTTTTTTAGGAATGAAGAAATGGCGCGCTGCACTGGGGTGGTGCACAATAGATTATGGGACTTGTTGGGCGACAGGCGTTTGCTAGGGGCTTTCTCTATAGTGAGGACCTCAAACAACTCTATTGGCGATGTAGCGGGTGCTAAAGACTTAATGTCAGGAATATTATGTGTCACGCTAAATAATCCTCACCTGCTATTGTTGCCTTGGCTAAGCGCGTTGCTGCCGAGCGCGGCAACTTGGTCAATGCGCGCGCGATAGTAACGGCCGAGTTATCCTTATTTGGGGCCAGTTTGTAAGCGATTGGCAGAATGCTGTTTGGAGCTAGGACATATGAGAGTGCCATTAGAAGTTCGCAGCGTTTTGAGCAACTTATCTGTAGTGTTTTGCATATCATTTTAAAATCCTCCCGTTGTTATGTTGTTGTTTGTATTGTGACCATTGGACGATGGCGAGTAGGGGCGAAGCATTGCGGCTGCTGTCTCGCTGTTAAAGAATTCCTCCTCTCGTAGTAGAGGTGATTTCGCGCCATTGGTCGATTCTCTGGCGGCTAGGCGTCTTGTCTTCTTAAGATGAAAGAAAGCTACGGTGCCGACCGCAGAGACGAGGAGTAGGGCAGCAAGGATTAGAAGGTAATAATTGTCCGCTATGGCTTTTATGCCGCCCGCTTGGGGAGTTTGTGGTAGAGCGAGCGAGGAAGTGGCAGACCCAGTATATGATTCGGCTGTTGTGACGAGAACCACGACCGACTTATCATCGCTACCGGTGGCTCCAGAAATCAGTTTCTGAACTTTGGCTATATCTACAGCGTTATCAGTCTTAGAGATTAAGAGCACGCTAGCAGACTGAATGCGTTGCCCCGATGCCAATGAGAATCTAGGCGCAGAAGATATCTGCAAGTGCACGTGTGCCTCTAATACATTTGGCAGGCGCTCTAGGGTGTATTCGAGATTTGATGCAAGCTGGCGCTCGAAAAAGTGCGAACGCTCCTCTCTGCTAGGCATTAGACTTTGAGAATGTCGCGTTTGCGTATCGGATAATGGTTTAAAGAGGCGGTGCTCCTCAATTGTCTGTAACGCAGTAGTGGATTTAGCTCTATCGACCTCCACTTCCCATCCTGTGGGCGATACGCGTTTATTAGCCTCAATTCCGACCTGGGCAAGCGCAAGCGTTACTTTGTTTGCTTCGCGCTCGTCTAGGTTGTGAAGGATCGTCTCCTTGCAGCTAGTTAGTAGAAGTATGAACGAAAGCAGCGCATATTTTGTTGGCGTAAGTATTTTCATTGACTGTCCAAATGTCCTTTGTAGATGAAGTGTTTGTTTACTCCTCTAGGTTGATGAATCATTTAAGCGAATAGTTCGCAGTGCTCTAGCTCGCTATTTCGCAACTTCTTGCGAAGGTGGCTAATCGCAGTGGAGTGCAGGCGCGATATCCAGCTTCTCGACGATGCGCCCAAGTATGAGCGAATTTCATCCATTGTCTTATCCTCAAAATACTTTAGTTCAATTACGCGCCTCTGCTGAGGCGATAGTGTTGAAATAACGCGGCGAAGATGTTGCTGCGAGGATTTAACGAGAGTGCGTTGTTCAGGAGTAGAGTCGCAGCGATAACTAATTTGTGCGCGACCCTTGCTAGAATTGTGGACTGTCATATTGAGATCGGCTGAGCGATTGATGACTTCCGCGAGCTCCTTAGACGTCTTGATTAGCTTGGGGGCGCGCTTCTTTTTAAAGTCTTCTACCGTTGTTTCAGGAGAGTCGTTCTTTGCTGGTCTTGATATTTTGGCGAAGTTGCTGAATTTGTTACTAGATTCGCCATGAATGTCTAATCTTCTGGATTCGCTCCCGTCTCTCAGTATGTCATACATTGCGCCGTGAATGCGAAAGTAAGCGTATGTCTTGAAGGCGCAGCCTTTGGTGGAATCGTAATTTCGGGCAGCTTCGCATAGTCCAAAATATGCTGCACTCTTAAAGTCGTCACAGCTATATTCAGGAAGTTGCTTTGAAAAGTGAAAGGCCTCAGCTAAGCGATCGGCATACCCTATGTGGTCAACTACAAGTGCAGATTGTGCGCTTGTTAAGAAATTGCGCGTTTTCATTTTGTTTGCTCCCATTGATTAAAGTAAGTTTGTTTAAAACTAACTAATCTATTGCAAGGCGTGCCAAGTTTAGACGGAGCAAAAAAGCACTGTAAGATCAATAGGTTGCGCTAAGTAGGGCGTGGCGTTTTGCCCTGCCTTGTGGGGTGGAATGCCCCTTAGGCTAGTTCGCTTATGTAGACGTAGCCAAATTTCTTGTAATTGGCATGGTTTTCATAGAAATGTTGAGCTCGCAAATTTGCGACGTTAGTGTGGAGGCATAGTCTACTGCAACCATGCGAGCGAGCGTACTTCTCCAAGAACTCGAGCATTCGTTTTCCGTGCCCCTGGGATCTGTAATTTTCCAAAGTTGCTAAATCATAGACCCAGCAATCTCTTCTGCGAACGATGTGCGGGTAAATTATTAGGCCTGCGACGCAAGCTACCTCGTCATCGATTACTGCGCCGAAAAGTTGATAGCCGTTAGCTAAAAAATCATCTCTATAATTTAAAAATTGCTCAAGGGAAACGTTTGGCCTTAGCGAATTCATGCATGGCCACGCCCTGCGCCAGTCGTCTTCGCTTGTTAGGGGTTCGATTCGGTATGCGTCTTTGGAGGCAGGAGGAGGTTCTGTCTTCATCAGTTTCTATTTTGGACTACTCGTTGTAGCCCCCGACTCAGCTTGCGGCCCAACTTGAGCGTAGGGCAGGGGTAAGTTAGTAGTCAGTAAATATCTAGGTATCCTCACGCGCGAGCCAAGAGGTAGAGCGTTGTGCTCGTTTAAGTCGTTAATTCGCGCAATTCTTCCAGTGTTTGAAATGTCGCCAGTATACCACCTAGCTATTGTGCCAACATTTTCGCCTTGATATGTGACGCGATGAATAATGTCTCCAGAAGTTAAAACTTCAACTTGCTTTTCCTCCTTGGATTGTCTTGAAGGAAGTTTTTCTAAAACGACACAGCCACCTAGAAGCATAGCAGTGAAGCAGAAAACAAAAATCTGGCGGAAAAAAACGCGACCGCAATGCATATTCCTACGCAATGCAAACATGTCTAAATTCCTTAAATGATTCGAGGACAGTTCCGGCTCCTCTAACGATAGCGGTTAGAGGATTTGCAGCGCGATAAAATCTTAGCCCCGTTTCTAGGCTTAGGCGCTCGGGTAGTCCCGCCAATAACGCGCCACCTCCGGCAATATGTATTCCATTGCGAATAATGTCCTCGGCTAGTTCTGGGCTGGTTCGTTCAAGTGCGCGAAGCACGGCATCGACGATAGCACCGACTGGTTCGGATAATGCCTTGCGCACAGTTGCGTCGTCAATCACTAGCTCGCGTGGAACCCCAGTGGCTAAATCGCGCCCAAATACTTTTATCTCTCTCGATTCGGACATTGGCATCGCTGAACCAATGGCTAACTTGATTCGCTCCGCCTCAAAAATACCAATTTGAAGATTAAAGGTTCTTCTAACAAATTGCTCAATAGCCTCATCCATCTCATCGCCCGCAATTCTAACTGATTCTGAATAAGCAGTTGCTCCCATGCTAATTACTGCCACTTCAGTTGTACCCCCGCCTATGTCGACAATCATATTACCACTAGGCTCATTTACTGGTAGTCCCGCACCGATTGCGGCAGCAGTAGGTTCTTCAATTAAGTGAATTTGTCGGGCGCCGGCAGACTCGGCAGCATCTATTACGGCCTTCTTTTCGACCATAGTTATGCCGGATGGAATGCTTACGATTAAGCGGGGTCGACGAAGTTGCCATCTTCGAGAAACCTTCATGATGAAATCGCGAATCATCATGTGCGTCATTTCAAAATCTGCAATGACCCCGTCCTTTAGCGGCCTGACGCACTGGACTGCGCAGGAAGTCTTGCCATACATTTCCTTAGCGGCTCGACCAACCGCCACTGGGCGGCCGTCGTTTCGGTTTATGGCGACTACGCTAGGCTCATCTAGGACTACGCCTCTGTTGCGAATGTAAATTAAGGTGTTGGCAGTGCCGAGATCCATGGCCATATCCTGGCCCATCCACCCGCTAAAGAACGACTTCCAGCTTGGTGCATGCTCTCTAGGCACGGTTGGCTCGTAATCAGCTCTAATGAGATCGTGCTGAACGAGCCCAGCGCTGATGTCCATCCCGTAATCAGGGGTGATTTCATTTTCCCCAAATCTTAACATATCCAGCTCCCCTTTTTGATTGGTTTTCTAGGTTGAGAAAAGCTTCGGAGGCCAACTCGCTGATAGTTTGGCCATTCTTCGGAAATTCGCTAAATGCGACTTTGGTTCCCTCCACCAATAACTCGCCTAATTTTGTCTTACCCAAAGTCGTCTTAGTAGATGAAAACTCACTCACGTCGACGAGTCCCATCAGTTTTCGCAGGCGAACCATGCTTCGATGAATATGCGCTTCCTCCATTAGCAGAAGAATCTGACAGCCGTATAGATAGCAGCTAGCAGATGGTTCTCTTTTAATCTGCTCCACTAGCCGCATGATTTTTTGCATAACTCCTAGAGCGACTTGAGTTCCGGCTAATCTCTCAATTTCGGAGAGATTCTCTACACTGATGCGTGCCAAGCTAAACTTAACTTTCGTTTGCGATGCCTCCCTGAGTATTACATTGCCGCGGATTGAGAAGCTATTCCACGAAAGCGTTCCCGTAGTCTCAATATTGGAGGCGTATTTATCGCGCAAACGCGTGTGCTCAAGCTCTTTTCCAACAATTTTGGCAATGCCTTCGAGTGAAGCAATCTGTTCCGCTGTAAACGGCTGGCAGGGTTTGCTAAGAAGGTTTAGCGAGCCAGCTTCTTTCCCAAGAACCTGAAACGGCACTGACAAGAAAGAGCGCTCACTCGCGTCGGCGCGTGGCAAGGCTTGGACGCTGCGATCTGCGCAAAGTATTTTTTTGTGCCTACAAACCAGTTCGAGCAAGCGATGCTCAGTTTGGTTCTGCGGAGACGATGCTGAATAAAATACTCCCCTCCCGACACCTCCTTGAGAAGTTACGAGAACCACCAAGGCATCGCGTTCTATAATATCAGAGGGAATACCTGCGGAACTAGTTAACAGTTGCTCTTCCGTGCCACATTTGCGAATTGATTCGAGAAACTGCGGCAGAGGATTTCCTAATGCTTTTGTATTGTTCTGCTTGTGCAGCAGTTTGCCGTGCAGCTCTAGTAAGTTTAGAGCTTGTTCGGTAAAGCCCAGCAGAATTTTTTCCGTAACTTTAGCAAAAGCATAATTTTTCTTGCTGTCGCACGCCAGGACTCCGCGCGATCTTCCCTGTCGATCGATAATGGGGATGGCGATAAAGCTCTTTAGCTCCTGGTCTCGCTTGTAACAAAGAAGTGTAGTTGCATCGCGCTCAAATGGGCAGACGACAATGCGTTCACCGCTTTGTGCCGCCCAACCGATTAAGCCACAGCCGAACTCTATGCTAGCCGATGTGTCGAAATCTCGGCTCAAAGAATGAACCCCACCTAGTATCAAGGTCTTAGTCTTCGACTCGGCCAAATAGATAGCTGCGGTGTAAGCCTCCGTAGCGTTTGCTATTAGTTGGGTCAGGCTGGATAAATCGCGTTTGATCTCTGGATTTAAGGAGAATTCAGCGCTAACTGAGCTAGTGCCGCTAAAAAGGCGTTCTTCTTGCTCGCCAGATTCGCCTGAAGTTAAAGCTTGTTGTGGTAAGGATGCCGCCTCCGGCGAGGTCTCTAGGTATATAGAATTCTTTGCCTGGTTCATCGATTAAGCTGCCTTTAAAGGAACATATCCTAGCGTCAAGTTAGTTAAAGCTAGCACTAGGATAAGAACCTTTCAAGGCCTAAAAGAGATGCCCGTGCAAATAAATTTAATAGGCGTGCCTCAGTTCTCCTCCCTAAGTCGTTTAAGCTCGATTTTTACAAATCTAACTCAGGTGGGGTCTCTTTATTTGAGATCGATGACTCTGAAGATGGCGGGCGCGATTCAGTTTCGGGCAAGCTATCGCTTTGTGCATTAAGCGTTTTTTCAGCGATAGGCCTGTCGTTTGGCTTTTGCTTCCTCCGCCTTCTCCTTTTGTTTTGGGATCGCCTGTTGTCCGTTGGCTGTTCGCTATCTGTTGTTCTGTGCTCTTCGGTCTTATATTTTTTGTTTCTATTTCTTCTATTGTTGTAATTCCTGTCGCCTTTTCTGCGCTGTGCGTCTTGATTGCTACTATCCGAGGGGGCGCTGCTCGGGCTCGATGGCCTAAGGTTCGCGCTGTCGTATGATGAGCCAAAATCTCCTTGCTTCTTCCTGTCTAGTTCGAGTTCGTATTCTTCGGACTTTAAACGACCATCAGCGTAAACCAAAACCTCGGCTCCCGTATGCTGTTCTATGTGGGATAAGATAGCGCGTTTGTGGTTTAGAAGGTAAAGCCCAGGGGCAGGTGCCATCCTGACGCGAACCGTACTAATACCACCGGCGAATACGGCCGATTGAATCTTTCGCAAAACTTCGAGAGCTGTTGCCTCTGCCGACCTCACGCGACCTCTTCCCTTGCACTGCGGACAGGCCACGTGGCTTTGGCTAATGAGCGAAGCTTTTAGCCTCTGTCTCGACATTTCTAGTAAGCCAAATTTAGAAATTCGCCCAACTTCGATTTTCGCTTTGTCATTGCGGAGAGCATCGCGCAGGCACTTTTCGACTAACTGTCGGTGTTTCCGATCCCACATGTCGATAAAATCAATGACGATTAGGCCGCCAATGTCTCTTAGTCTTAACTGGCGAGCAATTTCGCGCGAAGCTTCTTTGTTGGTATTAAAAGCTGTTTCCTCAACATCCGCCTGGCTGGTAGAGCGGCCGGAGTTTACATCTATAGCTACTATTGCTTCCGTAATGTTTATGACGATGGAGCCGCCTGATTGTAGAATGACTTCTGGTAGGTTAATAGTGTCGATCTGTCGATCTAGATCAAAACTTCCAAAGAGTGGCTGTGGTTTGTTGTAATATATTACCCGAGATTTATTCTCCGGCATGGTTTGCTGAATAAATCGCTGCACGTCTTCGTGAGTTTTAAAATCGTCGATGAGGATTTCTTCTATATCTGAAGTGAGGAAGTCTCTTATAGTCCTAATAGCCAAGTTGCTTTCTTCGTATAGAAGATGTGGGCAAGAGGCATCAAAGCTCGTTTGAACTATTTCGAACCACATATCTAGCAGGCGGTCGAGATCTCGTTGTAGTTCGCCATAGGTCTTGTTAATGCCGGCTGTGCGTACGATGACGCCCATTCCTGCCGGAAACCGAAGCTTCTCGACTGCTTGACGCAAACGGGAGCGCTGCCCCTCGTCGATAATTTTGCGAGATACTCCGCCGCGCTGACTTCCAATCATTAGAACGAGATATCTTCCAGGAAGCGAAATATTCGTCGTAAGCGTCGCGCCCTTGGTGTCGCGGCCTTCTTTTACAACTTGCACGACTAATTCTTGATTTGCCTGCAAGACTTCCTGAATAATTGCCCTTCCGTTTTTACCAGCGTGTGGGTTTTCAGGTGGCCAATTCCTAAAGTACGAGGGGTTTATGTCGTTTATTTGAAGGAATCCGTTTCGCTCCGCTCCGATATCTAAGAAAGCTGCCTGAAGGCTCGGTTCTATCCGAGTTATTTGCGCCTTGTAGACATTGCCTCTAAGCTGATCGGAATCTCCTCGCTCAACTTCGTATTCCAGTAATTGATTATCTTCGACTATCGCAATGCGGCACTCTTCTTTGTGCACCGCATTGATTAGCATTCTTTTGGTCATGTTACGCACGCCTTGTAAATAAGTAAAGTATCTTGGCGCGTAACGCTATTGGTGTCGTTTCAGTGTTTCAGGTCAGGTCAACAAGTATGGATAGTCAATAAGCATCGATAATAATAAACTCATGTTCTGATGTAGTTCCTGATGACCGACTGAAAACTTCTAAGTTGAAAAATAGTCGCTAAATTGTTTACGTTAAATAATAATCCACCCTTGCCTTTGCAAAGACAAACTAGTGCCTTAGTGTTGCAAAAATTCTTTAAGGATAGACCGCTAGCATCTCTTCCAGGAGAGATGTCGCGCCGTTTATTTATTTGGTGCATAATATCAACAATTTAGTTGTCTACTTCCGCTTAGTTACACACACCTAACGCGCTAAAAATCGCCTTATTTAAGGCAATTACGCCTTCTACATTAATCCTCTACATTTATTGGCCAGGAATGCTTTAAAAAACGAAAAAAATTCCTCTTCGCTTCCCAGGCCAATAAGATTCATAGTGTAAATCTATATTGAATAGATTCAGCAAAACGCTTAATCTATTAGTCTTTCATTTGGGACGAAAATTCCCAAACTCAATTGCTTATAACCTATTAATTGCTAGATGCCAATCCAAAAGCTCTTGTTTCAGGAATTAGAGCGCGATGTTAACAGTGAGGCGTAGAGGTTTTTATTAGAAAATATTGAATAATTTCAATAAGTTTCTTGGAATTGCAGGGTTTTGTAAGGACTTTGTCGCATCCGGCGGCTAGGGCGTCTGCGTGCATGCTAGAGTCGTCAATTGCCGTAAACACTATTATGGGAGCATTGCCTCTTTCGAGTTGCCTAATCTGCTTAACTGTCTCTGTGCCATTAAGAAATGGCATCATGAGGTCAACGATTATTAAATCTGGCTTAGTAGACTTTACGTATTCGATAGCGCTTCTACCATCCGTGCAGCGGGTTACATTGTAGCCATTTTCTTCAATGAGAAAGGAAACAATATCGAGAGAAGTTATATCGTCATCGATAATTAAGATGTTTTTAGCGGCTGTGTTCAATTTTTACCCAAAGCTAGGGAAAGTAAATGGCATGTCCAAAAACACGCCCTTAAATAACTCTCATCCAACGTTAAGTCTAGGGATTTGTCAACCTAGATGTGCGAGATTCGCCAATTAGAGTTTAGAATTAGCGCCAATGATTTCAAGTATGTATGTAAGCTAGCTTTTAGCGAGTTAAACTATCCCACTAGCTCCGAGGGTAATTTGAGTGGGGTAATTTGAGTGGTATTCCACCGCCGAGGAGCGCATGATAGATTTCTCATTCTTCTCTGACTTCTGTAGTTCCTTTTCCTCGTAACGTTTCATATATTCTCTCTCAAGAGCAAATTTTACATTATAGTAACTGCTTGTGAATAGAAAGTTTGTAAAATGTTTTTATTATCTTCTCGCTTGGCTGGGGCTGCCGTTAATCGTCTTGCTCACGTGCTCTAAACCTCGTTGGCGCGCTAGTTTGAAAAAACGCCTGGGTTGGGGAGTCGATTTTAAGGAGCTCGTCGGGAAGGAAAAGCGAGTGGTTTGGTTTCATGCTGCCTCGGTAGGGGAGGTTGCAGGTATAGCGCCGGTGATTACTAGGCTGATGGAAAGCAAAGATGCTAAGACTAGGATTGTTATTTCTACTGCATCGATAACTGGCCAAGAGGAAGTAATAAGGCGGAAATTGCCGTGCGAAACATTTATACTGCCCTTGGATCATCCACTGGTGGTTAAGCGATTTGTAAAAAATATAAATCCGACTCTAGTAGTCATTGCCGAAACTGAAATTTGGCCGGCTCTTTTTTTTGAGTTGGCAAAAAAAAGGATTCCAATAGTTTTAGTTAATGGCAGAATCTCCGATTATTCCTTTCCTTGGTATCTAAAATTTCGTTGGTTTTTTCGCGTCGTCTTAGCCGAGTTTAGCGCGCTAATGGTGCAAAGTGGACTCGATTATCAAAGGTTTTTAGCACTGGGGGTGGATAAGTCGAAAATCGCCATTACTGGGTCGACAAAATACGATAAGGGCGAAGTGGTAGATGAAAAAAAATTAGTAGAGTTTAGGCGAGATATTGGGCTTAAAGGTGAGGAGCTTTGTTTTGTAGCGGGAAGCGTGCGTCCAGGAGAAGACGAAATAGTGATTCAAGCGTACAAAAGTCTACTAAAATGTTTCCCGGCTTTACATATGATCATCGCCCCACGGCATCCAGAGCAGTTTGAAAGAGTAGCGCAGGTGCTAGAAAAAGATGCAATTAAATTCCGCCGCCGTAGTCTCGGTTCGCAGTCCAAAGAAGCGCAAGTCGTATTGCTCGATAGTTTGGGTGAGCTCGCGCTTGCGTATGCACTAGCAGATGTAGCTTTCGTGGGCGGAACATTAGTGGATATTGGTGGACACAATCCCTTGGAACCAGCGGCTCACAGTTGTCCAGTCGTCGTTGGGCCCTATGCTAGCAACGTTGCCGATGTGGTGCAGCAGATGAAAGCTCGTAACGGAATAGTGGAAGTGAGGAACTTGGAAGAACTAGAGGAAAAATTGCACGAATTACTGGCCGATTCAGAGACTAGACAACAAATTGGCACTGCCGGCTACGAGGTATGGAAATCGAACTTAGGCGCAACAGAGCGAGTGGCAAAACGAGTGTTGGAAAACAATAACAGTTTTTAACACTCGTTTTGATAATGATTATTCCTTCGCTTTAGCTGGAACTACTTCAACAACTTTCCCGCCAAGTTTTTCACATGTTCCTTCTGGAACGAAAACCCACTCGTTAGGGTCGTTGTCCTTCTTTGCCAAACCACCACAATCGTGACTCTTGTCTATAGAACCGCAATCGTTCTTTCCTGCTTTTGAGACGCCAGCGCACTTTTCCCATTTTTCAGGCGTTTCTGGAACCGCACTAGCGCTTCCTGCGCCTGAACCTAGTTGGAAAGCTATGGCTCCAGCAAATATAACGGTGAACAATACTTTCTTATTCATCATAAAAACTCCTCCGCTTGAAGATTGTTAGCATTTTACTACTTTTCGTAATCCTCACTCTAGCACTAGCGAGAGTTGTGGAAAATATCTCCGTCAAAAGAATTCTTAAAAACCTCCACAACTTCGTCCACCAAAACAAATCGTAGCTCCTCTCGTACTTTGGAGGGCAAATCCTCCAAATCCTTCTCGTTTCGCTTAGGCAAAATGACGGTATCTAAACCCGCCCTATGAGCTGCTAAAACTTTTTCCTTAATGCCGCCAACTGGAAGGACTTTCCCGCGTAGAGTAATTTCGCCGGTCATGCACACTCCTCGGCGAACACAGCGATTGGTTAAAAGTGAAGCTAAGGCTGTAGCTATAGTAATTCCCGCCGATGGGCCGTCCTTAGGAACAGCACCTGCGGGGACGTGAATGTGAATATCGTTTTTTTCACTAAAGCCTGGCTCAAGTCCTAAAACGTCTGCCTGGGATCTCACGTAACTTAGAGCAATTTGTGCAGACTCCTTCATGACATCGTCCAGTTGGCCTGTAAGCACTAAACCACCTTTTCCAGGCATGCGAGTTGCCTCTATAAAAATGATGTCACCACCAACGCTCGTCATTGCTAAACCCGTAGCCACTCCAGGGAACTCTGTTCGCTCGGCAGCTTCGAAAAAATATCGCTGCTTGCCAAGATAATCAGCAAGGTTTGCACAATCGATAATTTTTCGCTCATCTCTGCCTTCCGCTACCGCAGTTGCAATCTTTCTGCAAATAGCGCCAATTTGGCGCTCTAATTCGCGCACTCCAGCTTCGCGCGTGTAGTCGCGAATAACTGCCCGAATGGCTTCGTCCGAAATAACAACTTCTTCGGCGTGTAATCCGTTCTCCTTAACTTGTCGGGGAATGATGTATTTGGTGGCGATGTGCAGCTTCTCTTCTTCAATGTAGCCGGAAAGCTCTAACACCTCCATGCGATCGCGAAGAGGTGAAGGAATTGTATCTAATATATTTGCCGTCGTAATAAACATGACTTCGCTAAGATCGAAGGGAACGTCCAAATAGTGATCTCTAAAATCTCGATTTTGCTCAGGGTCTAATACCTCGAGCAATGCACTAGACGGATCGCCTCGCCAGTCGGAACCAATTTTATCCACCTCATCCAGCATTATGACCGGATTTTTAGAGTTTACGCGATGAAGCGCCTCAATGATGCGGCCTGGCATGGCTCCAATATATGTGCGCCGATGGCCCCGAATCTCTGCTTCATCGCGCATGCCACCTAAGCTCATGCGCGTAAACTTTCTGCCCATAGCCCGGGCGATAGATAAGCCTAGCGATGTCTTTCCAACACCCGGGGGACCGACGAAGCAAAGAATTGCTCCTTTTCTTTCTGGGCGAGTTAGCAAAGAAACTGGCTCGTCTGTGGCGGTGCTTGCATTTGACTCCTTTGCACGGTCTTGGCGCAACTTGCGCACTGCTAAATACTCTAAAATGCGCTCCTTAACTTTTTCTAAGTCATAGTGGTCTTCGTCTAATACTTGGCGGGCATGGGCGATTTGTAAAACGTCGTCAGTAGTGCTCGACCATGGTAAGGAAATCATCCAATCGAGATAAGTCTGAATGACGCTATATTCGGCAGCCGCAGATGGAAGTTTTTCGAGGCGACTTAGTTCGCGCAGTGCCTCCTTATTGGCTTCCTCGGGCATGTTCGCCTTGGCAATTTTTTCTCGGTATTCCTCAACTATTACCTGCAACTCATCCTTTTCGCCGAGTTCGCGCTGAATGGCCTTTAGCTGCTCGCGCAGTAAATACTCGCGCTGAGTTTTCTCAATTTCAGACCTAGCTTGCGATTGGATTTTCTGTCCCAACTCTACCACTTCCATCTCATGGCTTAGGCGAGTGGATAAGCGGCGAATTTTTTCGGCAATGGAATCGAGTTCTAAAATTTCTTGAGCTTCCTCAACGCCCATTTGAATGCTACTTGCTACTAAATATACCAGTCTGCGCGAGTCCGAAACATCTACTGCGGTAAGCGCTTCTTCGCTAGAGAGATGTGGTACTAGGCCAGCAAGTTTGGCAAAAAGCGCAGCCAAACTACGCGCCATCGCCTCGGCTTCGATGTCGTCAGCGCTTGAAAGTATTTCAGGATGTTTGGACACTTTTGCTTTTAGATAGGGTTCATCTTCCATCCATTCGTCAACGCGAATCCGCTCAATCCCTTGAATGAGCACGCGCAATGTGCCGTCAGGACTTTTTATTAGCTTGAAAATTCTAGCAAGTGTCCCAACGCTATATAAATCGGCCGATTTTAGATCCTCTGTAGAAGTCGATTTTGCCGAGACGAGGCCAAATAGGCGATCCTTCATCGACACTTCTTCGAGTAAGCGGATCGATTTGGGTTGTCCAATAATTATTGGCGCAATCGTCATTGGGAAGATTACAATATCTCGTACCGGTAGTATGGGAAGAACGTCAGGAATTTTCGGCGAAGTATCAGACGTATTTTCCTCTTGCTTTGTGTGCTCTTCCATTACTCGAGCCATTTCAGGAGACATGTCTATGGTGTTGGTGAGTGGCATAAGAGTTAGTCCATTTGGCGAAATTGATTATTTGCGATTTATTAGATTGAGCTTAATTGGGGTTGAAGTTTTGGGAGACGCACCGACAGGAAGCCATTAGTGTAAGCAGTTTCTAAATGCTCGAAATCGAGAAGCACATTCTCTGGAATCTTAATTTCAGTACAGAACGCGCCATACGCTATTTCCATTTGGAAATAACAAAGTTTTTCACATGACTCTTGTCTCAGTCCCTCGATGCGAAGAGTGGTTCCCGCAAGAGAGATCGAAAAATCACTTTCGCTAATGCCACTAACTTCAACTCGAACTATCAAGGCATCGCACGTTTCGTAAAAGTCCGTTGGCGGCCGCCAATACATGCCCTCGTAAACCCGAGTTATGCGTTCGGTGGTAGTGGATGAATAACGAATAAAAGCTTGCTTCTTCATGTGCATATCCTCTCCTTGTTGCAAGACAGAGTGGTATTATTGCGAATGATGGAACCTTTGTCCATCTGTACAAGTAGTTGATTTTTAAGAGAATCTCGCTGTAACGTAGAAATTTCGTGCAGGGTTATGTAATATACGCGTGTTTTAGTACTGGTATTTGGTCAGACGTTGTTTTGGAGAGAATTGTGCCGTGAAAAAGGAGTTGTCGGTGTTGTTTGTCGACGACGAGGTGAGCTTTATAGATCAACTCATTCGTTCGATTGAGAAAAGAGTTGATAATATTTCATTTGTTAAGGCTAGCACGAGTGCCGAGGCTATGGCTGAATTGTCGAGAGCGCAATTTGATGTGGCTATCGTCGATTTATCGCTCGACTCTGTTGTCGGTCCGGATTCAGGGATAGAGCTCATCACTGATATTCTCGATAAAGACCCGAGTCTAAGGGTTATAGTGTTAACCGGGCATAACTCAGAAGGATGGGGAGTTCAGGCTATTAGAGCTGGGGCGGCTTCCTTTGTTTCAAAACCTGTCGATGCCGATCATCTCCTAGCTTTGATTAACGATGCTTCTAATGTTACGTCACTTCAGCGGCGCATTTTTGGCCGAGAAATAGGTGCTGATAAAGGCTATGGCGCATTGGCAGGTTTATCCAGCAATAATCAGCAGATGCAAAGGGTGTTGCAGCTCGTGTCGTTTGCGGCTGCTACAGAGCAACCAGTGTTGCTGTGCGGAGAAACCGGTGTCGGTAAAGGCGTAATAGCGCGAGCGATACACGATGCCAGCAGCAGGCGAAGTGCCAATTTCGTTCGCCTTTCGCCGCATTATGGATCTCATGACATTATTCTTAGTGAATTGTGCGGTCATGTGAAAGGCTCTTTTACAGGTGCTATTAGTGATCGGGAGGGGCGTTTTGCGGAGGCTGATGGTGGGACGCTTTTTATTGATGAGGTGGATTGTTTGCCGCAAAGCACGCAGGTGGCGCTTCTCGAACTACTGCAAGAAGGGTATTATTATGCCGTTGGCTCGAATAAGCGGAGGCAGTCCAATTTTCGGCTGATTTGCGCAACTAATTGTCCGCAAGATCGCTTGATAACGAAGGATGCTCTGAGACTCGATTTTTACCACAGGATTGCGCATTTATTAGTGCGAATTCCACCTTTGCGAGAGCGCAAGGAAGATATCTATAATTTGGTAAAAGGCTTTCTCGATGATTTAATAAAGGCGAACAGAAAATCTGTGGTAAGAGATATTTCTCCAGAAGCTGTGCGTTGGCTAGAAAATGAAACCTGGCCTGGCAATGTTCGCGAGCTTCAAGCGGTATTAGAGCGAGGTTTTCATTGCGCTAGTTTCCATGAGAGCCGAAGTCTTAAAATTGGCGATTTTAAAATGTTAGGGATGGAGCAGCAAGGGGATTCTGGGGAGTCGTCAGCTAAGTCGAGTTTAGAAGATCAACTTAGGGAAGTAGAGCAAAAAATTGTAAAAGGCGTTTATGACGAGCTAGATGGAAACTTGACGGCCACCGCCCAGGTGCTAAAAACCGATAGGAAGCGCATTAGTAGGGTGATCAATCGGCAGTCTTGAGGTGAGCTTGCTGTGGGGATAGCCATACATTGAAGAACTTCAATTTATAGCATTTACAAAAAAGCATTTTTCAAAACGGTATGCCAATACTCCCATTCGCGAGGAGGAGTTAAAATGTTTAGGATTGCGGTGTGTCTCATGTTGTATGTAGTTGTTTTGAATTCTTGCAAAAGTTCAAACTCTGATGGTGGCGAAGCGACGTCGGAGGCTATTGTTAACAATGGACAGGACATGGTTTCGGAGACGGTAAATGAAGCGCCTCAACTTGATGTCGAGGTAGTGGTTCCACCGCCAGAAGAAACTTCCTATTCTTTAAGCGAGGAGGTAAGTGATGAATCGCAAGAACGGGAGCAAGATACTGCCATTAACTCGGTTGGGCTTCCGTCAGTGGTAGTCATGCCTCCTAGGAGTGCTTCGGAAGAAATCGAGGCGGAGGAAAGATGGGATTTAGCTTTTAAAGAAAGTTATACTGATAGCAATGTCCCAAGGAATGCGGTTGTGCTAAGTGGAGAGGCAATTGCGGATAGAGATGGATTAAAGGTTACTTATCTAGCAGATGAGTCACAGCCGCTGATGTTGGGGAATGAAGAAGATTTTGGGCGCATACAGCTCGCTTGGAAGCAGAAGTTTTCTAAGGATTTTCAATACCCCAAAGCGTTAAAACTCTGTCGACTCTGGGCTAATGCGGAGAGTGGATATAGGGAGATTACTATCGAGCTAGAGGAGGGCGGCACTAAGATTCATTTGCAGGTTTATGGCGGAGATGTCGACGAGCAGGATTGGCAGTCGCTACCGGTAGGGACTGAGCTTACAGAGTCAACGGAATTTAGACTCGTTTATTCTGAGCCGAACATCAAGTTTTTGGTTAATGGTCAGGATGTGATTAATTACCAGCCGGTTGGCGACTTTTTTGAGGAGAACTTTGGAGGTTATTGGATTAGCGGTAACTATTCAAATAATGGAAGCGATCCAAAAGTGCCGTCGACCACCTGGATACAGTCAATTTCTGTTTCGCACTAAACTTCCAACAAGCGCACATTTACGACAGACTGATTACTGTGGGATGCTAAAGTCAAAGATGCTACAGCGCAATACATTTAGGGCCGCGTAGGCAGCGTATGTTCTTACTTCTTGGCGCGTTGAAGGGTGGAAGAATTTGTATGAGGTAATGCCATTATCACAGGCTAGGCCAACGTAGAAAGTGCCTACGGGTTTTTCAGTTGAGCCACCCGTTGGGCCTGCAATGCCGGTTACGGATACGGCATAGTGGGTTTGAAAACGTTTGCGGGCACCGCGCGCCATAGCAGCCGCAACGGACGAACTTACGGCTCCGTCGTTCTCTATTAGCTCGCTATCTACTTCCAGTAATCTAATTTTTGACTCATTGCTATAGGATACAATCGCGCCAGCGAAATGTTCTGACGAGCCTGGGATGTCGGTTATCATGGCGCTAATCAACCCGCCTGTGCACGATTCGGCAAATGATATGCTTACTTTTTTCGTTCTAAGTATGTTGAGGATGTTTTCGGCGAAGCTGATTTCCGAATCATCGGAAACCACATATTGTTTGCCAACTTTTTCGGCTATCGAGTGGCAAGCGGTCATTAGATCTGTTGTCAGCTCTGTCGCGCGCAGACGTAAGTGAACTTCCGGAAAGATGTTTACAAATGAAACACTCACGTCGGGAATGCCAAGCGGCTCACTTTCCAATTTCTTGGCGATTTCAGCTTCCGATAAACCAAATATTTTTATGGTTCTCTCAGTAATATTAGGGTGCATAGACGGATCTTATACTTTCAATGCACCCTTTGGCAAAAAACCTTTAGGTTTTGCAATAAAATTCCATTTTTGGGTCATATGGCACTGGTTGAGTGTCAATCATGCTTCCGCTAAAGGAAACCATGAGCGGCCATTCAGCCTTTGGTTTAACTTCCATGATCTGCGCTTCTCCGGTCAAAAACACCGAAGATTCCCAATCGATCCACTTGGACGATTTATCGAGAATTACCTTAAATTTTTTGCTCTTGTCGTTCACCAATATGAACAACTCGTCTAGCGTGTAAGATTTAGCTGCTGTCTTGCCCATGGCTTGTCTCCCGAATATTGCTACGGATTGCCCCGTCAATAGGTTCAATCGAATCACCTGTTATTACGTTATTCGGCAGATATCGCCGAGTTCTAAAGAGAGCTGTAGCGGAGAGCAATTAGGAGTATATTCATGCTAAATGCTTAATAATTTTCAAATTTCTTGTAGCTTTTCTGCTTGGATAGTAATCAAAACTGGTGATGAGGTTGCGTAGTAATGCGCTAGGTAGAATTAACTCGGGTGACGCATGGGAAAAAAGCGTCCCTTAGGGTCATTAACTCAAGGCTTGGGTGATTATGAAAGTTGAATACATTAATCCGTTCTTAAACTCGACCATTCAGGTGATTCAGACTATGGCCATGACGCCAGTGACAGCTGGACCTCCTGGACTTAAGCCGGATAATCTCTCGTTTGGCGATGTCTCTGGTATTCTTGGGCTGGCAGGACAAGGTGTTTGCGGAGCTATGGTGGTAAGTTTTGAAGAGCGAGCCATTCTCCCGATCTGTTCGCGCATGCTTTATACTGAATTTACCTCGGTTAACGAAGAGATAGCAGACGCAGTAGGCGAGATGACTAATATTATATCTGGTGGCGCAAAGACCGATCTCGCCAGGTTAGATATTAAGTTAGATATGGCGACTCCCATTACGGTGTTGGGCAAGAATGTTCAGATTCGGCAGTTGTCTAAACGACCTGTGATTCAGATTCCATTTGAGACGGCAGAGGGCAAGTTTGTCGTCGAGGTGAGCTTGTATAGGACCTGATGCTAGCAGATAAGCCACGCGAACTTTCCCTAAGAAAGTTCGCGTTATCTAGATTTTGCTGAGAATTCTTATTACTGGCGACTAAAAATAGCTTCGAGTTTTTGTTGTAGAGTATCGGCCGTAAATGGTTTTACGACGTAGTCGGACACTCCAGCCTTTAATGCTTCGACCACATTTTCTTTTTGCGATTCAGCTGTCACCATTAAAAAGGGAATATCTTTAATACTTGGGTCGGCGCGAACTTCCTTGAGGAAGTCTATGCCCATCATATTTGGCATATTCCAGTCAGAGATTATGAAGCCTATATTGCCGTTCTTTACTTTAGAAAGAGCAATTTTCCCGTCTTCTGCCTCTTCGATGTTTTGAAATCCTAGACTTGTAAGAATATTTTTTACGATTCTTCGCATAGTGCTAAAGTCATCTACGACTAAAACTCTAATTGTTTTGTCGACGATAGCCATAATATTGTTCTCTCCCTATTTAGCAATCTCTATTAGAGTCGTTTGTAGTGACGTCCGAGCTGTTGCCAAATGTCGCTACGATTTCGATAATTTAGAGCCGGTTTAGACATTTATGTGATGGCTTCTCCAGCTGCCTAATTTTTTCTATCGGCATCTATGCGAAACTCATTTAGGCTTTTTTGGGCGTGTCGGCCGATTTAGCGGTGTCGATGGACTACGCCCCTAAAGGCATTTTTGCCTTAGCCCGATATAGACATTAGAGAACACTTCAGGACGTCGCAGCCATCTAACTATTAAGATGATAAGGGGATAAGTAGACATGGACAAACTCAGTGATATATCATGGCCATCCAGGTATGTAGTTTATAGAGCTGTAACAGGCAAGAATGAACTAGAGGAAGTGTTTAATACAAGTGATTTTAAGCAAGCCAAGTATTGGATAAGATATATAGCGCAGGTAGGAGATGCGCTTTTTATCACCCCAAGTCACCAGAAGCATCCCGGTGGTGAGTTAGCGGTGTATCAGTGTCATAAGGTAAAAAGTGGTGTCACTGAGACTGATGATAAGAGTTGGTTTGAGGGCAGGAATGGGCTTAGATTGCCCACTTGTCAAAAGAGCACAGTTGCTGCTACTTCCTGAGTTCGCGTTTTTAGGTCAACATTATGATATTTGAAGAGATGCTCGATAGGTATGCACGCCTTTTGGTTTTTTATGCGCTCAATGTGCAGCCAGGGCAGGTTGTTAACATCACTACGGAGCCTATACATCGAGATCTTGCAATTAGAGTTGCCAAGTTTGCGTACGAAGCTGGTGCTAAGTATGTGAATTTGGATTTAGGCGATCCTCGGTTGGGGCGTGTTCGCGTCCTCGGTTCTAAGGAAGAAAACTTAGCCTTTGTTCCAGATTTTATTAAGCGCCAATATGTAGAGCTAGTGGATAGTAGAGCGGCAAATGTAAGAATAATCGGGAGTGAAGAGCCCGACATACTAGCAGATTTAGATCCGGGGAAAATTAATTGCATGCGCTTGCATAGGCACTTGGCGCTCAAATATTTTTACGATGAAGGTATTGGCAAGTCGCTCATTCACTGGACTATTGGCGCGGCTGCGACTCCAAAATGGGGACAAAAGGTTTTTCCGCGATTAAGTCCTGATGACGCCTGTAAGCGGCTTTGGGAAGAGATATTTCGGATTTGCAAGCTAGATAGGGATGATTTTTTAGGAGCCTGGCGCGAACACAATGCAGTGTTGCAAACCAGAGCTAAGAAATTGACCGAGATGCACATTAAGGAACTTCACTTTAGTGGCCCCGAGACTGATTTAAGGGTTAGCTTATCCAGCAATGCAATTTTTAAAGGTGGGGCGGAGGGAGGATCTTTGGGCGTTGCTTTTGAACCGAATATTCCCACCGAGGAGGTTTTTACTACTCCCGATTGGCGAGGTACCGAGGGGAGGGTTAAGACTACCAGGCCATTTTTGATAAATGGGAAGATGATAAGGGACTTATATTTGGAATTTAAGCAAGGTGAAATTTCTCATTTTTCGGCATCGAGTGGAGCAGATACCTTTCAGAAGTATATAGAAAGCGATGACGGCGCAAAGCGTCTTGGGGAAGTTGCTTTAGTTGGGATAGATTCGCCGATTTACAAGAGTGGTTTGGTTTTTGAGGAAATTCTCTTTGACGAGAACGCGGCTTGTCATGTCGCGATTGGTTCGGCCTATAAATTTTGCCTTAAAGACGGCGCAACCATGACTTCTAAACAACTCGAGGAAGTCGGCTGTAATGAGAGCACCGTGCATACCGATATGATGATTTCCTCAGAGCAAGTGGACGTTACCGCAACCGCCGTTTCTGGCGAGAAAATGCCGTTAATCCGCAAAGGCGCTTGGGTAATTTCTGCTTGAGGTAATCCTTACTCTCCTCGTTGTCTATAATTTAAATTTGATTTCGCTACTTAGTTCGGAAGCTTAGGACGTATTGTTTGGGTTTTTTGATTAGGTTTCGGCCTACGACTTTGTTGTTGTCGGTTTCTAGCACTATGGTGCCGTAAGAATCTATTGGCAGGTTTAGGTTGATTT
>JADLFC010000104.1 GCA_020845775.1 Deltaproteobacteria bacterium | reverse complement strand
TTGTGCTCACGTATACTTGCTGCCAAGTATCGTAGCTGACCACAGAAGCATCTTGAGCAAGTGCTACAACGCCAACATGTGTTGAACTAAAAAAGAAGCCAATACAAAAAGTTGTAATCAGCGTTTTTAAAAGAGCCCTAAAGAGCCGCATAATTAACTCCATGTGAATAAAATATTAAGTTTACCACAAATAATTTGAGTTTTTCTAAGTAAATCGTTAACCTACCATAACTTTTTAGCAATTGCCTTTCGCTCGTATCTCTTTTTAGTCGCGCGTGAGGCGAACTTGATCTTTGATTAAACGAATCATCCAGCTCCATGTTATCTCATTGCGCAAGAAAATTCCCCTTGAAAATAGTAGTATATTAAGGTAGTATATTTTACGTAAACGTTATGCGCTTTTACGTTTGTTGCTAAATATTATGTGTTATTTACTTGTTCTTGCAATCGCATTTCTGCTGTATGCATCAATATGCCTCCTAACTGGACGCTCATACACACCTAAAACATGGGGGTGGATTAATGGCGACGGTACTCCTGGGATGGCGCAATGGCTATTTTGTGGCACAACAATGGTCATGGCTATAGTCATGGCTATTTTTTTTCGCGATGCTACCTGGCTACGCAATATTATCGATACAATTTTCAGTCCTACAGGCATGGCGATAATTGCCATGGCGTTTGCGGGATTCCTTGCCTGGCAAGGCACAGTGGGGGTAATGCGAGGCACAGTTTCCTTTTACTGGCTAAGTAGGCGCCGAAAAGTAAGTCGCTCAGATAATGCAACCTTTTTTTCCCTCGCAGTTTTCTATTACTACCTCGGCGCGTTTATTTTTTTCGCAGCTGGAATATATGTAGCACAACTAACTCCAGAGGAGCTAAGAAGCAGCTCCTTTCGCAAGCATGCGGTCGCTCTGCTATCTTCATGAGGCCATCGAATGAGAATTAGAGTTATTTGGCCGAATTGAACAACTAGCTAGTTATGTCGCCATGCCCATAGCCAATGTTTCCCCCAACTTAAAATCCACCTCTCTTGCTGATATGATCATTTGTTGTCTATAAATCTTTCCTGTCTACCGAAACGGGGCAACTTCAATAAGGTTCTTCAATCCACTTGGCATTAGGGAACTCTTCTTTTGTTCTTTTGAGCAGTTTCTTAAGAAAGGCCGCCCATTCTTCGGCGTAAGTGAGATAGTCGTGAGTATTGAATCTCAACATTAAACGCGCGAATCGCGCGATAATGCGGCCCTATGTCGTAAAATTTAAGGCCGACAAACTCTTGATTATTTTGGCAAACTAGAAACACCACATGAAGTTGCGGAAAAATCGTGGAATTAAGGTTCGGTATTACGAAAAATCTAGCCCCTAAGATCCAAGCTTAACAACAATTCCCGAAAATCCTGAAATTCTGGCGACATACTAACTGAACACTTGGGCTTTTCCAGGCAACTAGCTAATTGCTGGGGGATATCTACCTTCTCTCCGGTAGCCTCTTGCACGACTTCCAAAAACTTTGCAGGATGAGCTGTCTCTAAAACTATCCTCTCTGTCTTAGAGTTTTTATATTGCATCTTCTGATATTCCCTGAGACCTAGATAGCTAACCGCACCATGGGGATCGAGGACATAGCCATACTGTGAAAAACATTGCTTTATGGCTTGCCGAGTTTCGTCATCGCGAAAGCTAAATCCAATTATGTCCTTTCTCATTAACGCCACGTCGCCCCGATATATATCCAGCAGCCGATAAAAGTTGCTGGGATTCCCAACATCCATAGCGTTAGATATAGTCGCAATCGATGGCTGGGGCCTAAACTCACCCGTTTGTAAGTAATCCGGTACCACTTTATTGGCATTTGTTGCGGCAACGAGCTTCTCCACCGGTAGACCCATTCTCTTAGCGAGGCAAGCAGCAGTTAGGTTGCCAAAGTTTCCACTCGGCACAGAAAATACCACACTCTGACAAGGGCTAATCTTGCCTTGTCGGCACAAGGCCGCATAGGCACCAAAATAGTAAAACATCTGGGGAATCAACCTAGCAATATTAATGGAATTTGCCGAGGTGAGATCAACTACATCTCTTAGCTCCGCACTGCCAAACGCCTGCTTTACCAAGCCCTGACAGTCATCAAAACTTCCCTCAACCTCTAAGGCAACAACATTTCCACCAAGAGTTGCAATCTGCTGCTCCTGTATCCGACTTATCCGCCCCTTGGGATACAAAAGGACTACGCGCACTCCCGCTAATCCATAACAAGCATTGGCTACCGCACTTCCAGTATCACCCGAGGTCGCCGCAAGAACTATGAATTGGCGATTGGCCTCCTCTGCAAAAATTTGCAACACTTGCGCCAAAAACCTTGCGCCAAAATCTTTAAACGCCAGAGTTGGTCCGTGAAAGAGTTCCAATATTTGGACATGATCACCCAGTGGCACCAAAGGAACGGCAAAATCAGCACTAGACTTAACAACCTGGCGCAGCTGGGCCGCAGACAACGCCCACGCCACATAGGGCGCCGCAATCTCTACCGCCATCTCCGCAAAGGACAATTTTTCCAGCTGCCGCCAAAAAGTTTCGCTTAATTTAGGCACCTCCTCGGGCATGTACAAACCAGAGTCAGGGGCGAGACCTTGTAGCACAGCATCGCGAAAACCCACCCGCGGACACTTCTTAGTTGTGCTATAGTAGCGCATTATCCCCCAATCTTCTTTAACAACTGCTGAGCGGTAAAATCAGCACTCTCTCGCTCCGCGTGCGCAATAACCACATCAGCATAGGATTTATAGCGCTCCTCGCGCCACTGGTAGAGCTCCTTAAAACAGCGCCTCATGGCGCACTCACTCGACTCATCCGACATTGGGTGGAAAAACTCTCCCCATATTAATGGCTTCTGCTCGCTTATATATCGGTGGAACATGAGATCCAGAGCTTCTCTAGGAGTTGCGAAATAAACAACCACCGTAAGCTCCTTAAGGCGCTGCATTATCTCATCGCCAGTGTAGATAACGCTTCCCGAGGTATCCAGAACTATATTATCCAGCCTCTCTTCAAGGGCTATTTCCTCGCCCCACAGCACTTCTTTCATCACTGCTGTTTCGCCATCGATTAAAACTCCTTGGCGCTGTAAATAACCAGCCTCATAAGGCCATCCCAGCCATTTACCAAGCTCCCCAGCTTCAGTGGAGCTAGCTTCTATTAATGGAGTAGCGAGCTTACTTCGCAACAACTCATCGCAGCATATTAAATCAAAACCAGCTTCAGCAGAAAGCCTCTTCGACCAATAGGTCTTACCAGTGCCAGACAGACCAATGATACTTATGCGCATATCTATTAGAAAAAACCTTTAGTCCGATAACCTAATAATATCTGCCAAAACCCCTGCCGCGGTAACATCAGTGCCCGCACCGGGGCCCCTTACCACCAAGGGCCGCTCGCAGTATCGCTTAGTGAGAAAAGAAATGACATTGTCTCCTACCGCCAGCGAATAAAACGGATGCTCTGGCCCAATGCTGCGCAACAAAACCGTCGCCCTACCGTTCGCCAAGCTAGCGATATAGCATAACTTCTCGCCTCGCTGCTTAGCCCTAGCCAGTCTATCGTCAAAAATACTCTCCCTCTGGGACAATTCACCAAAAAACTCTTCCACCGTAGAGCAATTGCGACATTCTGCGGGAACCAAGTTCTCTACTTCGACATCGCTAAGTTCTAGAGCAATACCTATTTCCCGGGCGAGAATTAATATCTTTCTAGCAACATCCATTCCGCTTAAATCGTCGCGGGGATCGGGCTCAGTATAACCCTTATCGCGAGCTTCTTTGACCACATCAGTGAAGCCGCGCTCCCCCGTAAAGGCATTAAAAATAAAGCTCAGCGTTCCCGAAAGCACTGCCTCTATTTTAATTACCTCGTCGCCACTTAACAAAAGATCTCTTAGCGTGCTAATCACTGGCAATCCCGCACCAACATTAGCTTCATAATAAAACTTAGTGTTCGACTTAATTGCCGCGTTCTTTAACGCCTTGTATTCACTCCAAGACCTAGAATTAGCCTTCTTATTTGGCGTAACCACGGCGATGCTTGCGGACAAAATATCTTTATACGCCGCTGCAATATTGTCATCTGCGGTGCAATCCACAAAAACACTCCTAGGCAAATTCGCAGCTCTCATCTTTTTAACAAATTGAGTGATATCCATAGCCTCAGTGCTAGAATTCAAATCCTTCTTCCAATTTGCAAATGCTACTCCCTTAGGAACGAACAGCATTTTATTGCTATCGGCAACACCAATCAGTCTTATCTCTAAACACTGCTCACTAAGCATTGCGCCTTCCTGCTCCGCCATTTGCTCAAGCAGCTTAGACCCCACCTTGCCTGGCCCAACTAAAAAGAGATTTAGTCGCTTCTTATCCGAAAGAAAGAACGCCTCGTGTATGACATTTAAAGCCTTGGCCTGATCTTTTTTCGACACCACTGCCGAAATGTTTAGTTCAGAAGAACCTTGGGCAATAGCTACTATGTTAACTCCGTTTTTTCCCAACGCCTGAAACAATCGTCCAGCAATTCCAGGCGAGTGCCTCATGTTCTCGCCGACTGCCGCAACAATTGAAAGATTGCCTTCCACCACGACCTCATCAATTTGTCCCGCCTGAATTTCTAGCGCAAACTCAGCCTCTATCGCCTCCCTAGCTATTAACTCAAACTCCGGCAGCACTGCTATACATATAGAATGCTCGGACGATGCCTGCGTTATCAAAATAACACTTACTTCCTTGCGCGCCAGCGCCCCAAATAATCTATGGGAAACACCAGGCACTCCAACCATTCCGCTGCCTTCAATCCTAAGTAACGAAATCTCATCAATGGCAGACACGCCTTTTACGACTTGCTGAGATACGATATTTTTTTCCGAAATCAGCGTCCCCGGAAACTCAGCGTTAAACGTATTTTTAATCCGCAAGGGTATATGAGCCGCCAGTGCGGGTTGCATAGTGGGAGGGTAAATGACTTTGGCGCCAAAATGAGAAAGCTCCATCGCCTCCTCATAAGTCATTTGGTCAATTGAAAATGCCTTTTCAACCTTTCGCGGATCGGCAGTCATTACTCCATCGACATCTGTCCAAATCTCAATCTCCTCCACACCCAACGCCGCCCCAAAAATAGATGCGCTATAATCAGATCCACCGCGCCCCAATGTCGTAGTATCGCCCCTAAGCGTCGCTCCGATAAAGCCGGTAACTACCTGTAGTCCCTGCCGTGACTCGAAATAATTGCGAATATTCTCATAAGTCGTATCAACATCCACTTTGGCCTTAGAAAAGCGCTCATCTGTGCGCACTAATATGCGAGCATCCAGATAATCGGCTTGGATGGCATTATCCTTAAAAATTTCGCTTATTAAAAACGCTGAACACCTCTCACCAAAACTCATCACCATGTCTAGCGTTTTAAGGGAGGCTTCCCGCACCAGATATATTCCGTAAAGAATGCCCTCTAATTCCGCCAGTGTGCTATTTAGAGCATTGAGTATCTGAGTTCGCCTTTCACAGTTGAAAAAAAAATCCGCCACTAGGCGATGTCGATCGACAATTGTCTGTGAGATATCCTTATAAGCGACATCGCCACTTGCGGCTACTTTTGCCGCAGATATTAGCTGATCAGTTATTTTCTCAAAGGCCGACACCACTATCGCTAGCGGCCTCTCCTCTCCCCGCATCGAAGCCACTATTTCTGTAACCTTCTTAATAGCCTCAGTAGAACCTACCGATGAACCCCCAAATTTTATTACTTTCCGCAGCATCGCTTAGCTCCGTGCCCCACTCTAAGCCTCATCCGTAACGCATCCCACACTCGCTGACTTAACAGTTCTCACATACTTAAAAAGGGTGCCATTAGTAGACTTAAGCGCTGGAGGCCTCCACCTTTCTTTTCTAAGCGCGAGCTCGCGATCGTCCACCTCAAGCATTAACGCATTTGCCCGCGCATCAATTGAAATAATATCGCCATCCTGCACCAGCGCAATTGAACCCCCCTCTTGCGCTTCGGGAGTCACGTGCCCAACTATAAATCCGTGCGAACCGCCTGAAAACCTGCCGTCCGTTATCAATGCCACATCGCCGGCCAGCCCAGCGCCAACGATGGCGGATGTGGGAGTTAGCATTTCTGGCATCCCAGGCCCACCCTTTGGCCCTTCATAGCGAATGACAACTACATCTCCTTTTTTAATCTCACCGCACTCTAAGCCTTTTAGCATGGCCTCTTCCGAATCATAAACTCTCGCCATCCCCTTAAACGAAGTCCCCTCCTTCCCCGTAATTTTCGCCACCGCTCCATCAGGCGCTAAATTTCCGCGCAATACCTGAATATGCCCGCTGCTTTTAATAGGCTCGCTTGTCTTATTGATAACTTCCTGACCCGGCACTAAATCTGAAACATTCGCAAGATTTTCCGCAATCGTTTTTCCCGTAACAGTTAGACAGCTTCCCTCTATTAGCTTTTCGGCCAACAAATATTTCATTAACGACGGGACGCCACCGACCTTGTGCAAATCCTCCATTACGAATCTTCCGCTGGGCTTTAAATCAGCCAAATACGGGGTCTTATTACTAATGACTTGAAAATCATCCAGAGATAGTTTAACTCCAACTGCTCGCGCCATTGCAATAAGGTGTATTACTGCATTCGTAGAACCGCCTAGCACCATGACCATGACAACTGCATTCTCAAAAGCCTCGCGAGTCATAATGTCACTAGGGCGAATATTTCGCTCCAGTAGGTTTTTAATAGCGGCGCCCGCAGCAAAACACTCGTTTAGTTTTTCATGATACTCAGCTGGCGTAGATGCGCTTCCCGGCATTGTCATGCCTAAAGCCTCTATCGCAGAAGCCATTGTATTAGCCGTATACATCCCGCCACATGCGCCCGCACCCGGACAGGCTTTTTCGACAATATCTTGGCGCGTCTCCTCATCGATGCGCCCTGCCACGTACTCGCCGTAACTCTGAAAGGCAGAAACTATATCCAAAGCCTTACCATCTCTACATCCCGCTGAGATTGTTCCGCCATAGACCATTAGCGATGGGCGATTTAATCTAGCCATCGCCATGATGCACCCCGGCATGTTCTTGTCGCAGCCTGGAATTGAAATATTTGCGTCGTACCACTGAGCGCTCATCACAGTCTCAATAGAATCTGCAATTAAATCCCTAGATTGCAGCGAATAGCTCATGCCTCTAGTGCCCATGGAAATGCCATCGCTTACGCCTATGGTATTAAAACGCAAACCCACCAGCCCTTCAGCAGTTACGCCTGCTTTAACTTTTTCAGACAAATCTAGCAGGTGCATATTGCACGGGTTCCCTTCAAACCACATACTGCAAATCCCAACCTGCGGCTTATTCATATCATCTCTACTTAGCCCAGTAGCATAGAGCATCGCTTGAGATGCGCCCTGACTCTTACATTGAGTAATACGGCTGCTATACTCATTAATAGACATATACAAACTCCCAAGTAACCTCTATCGAGGCTTTGTAACAGCTTCCTCTTCCAAGAACTCGCTCTTATAAAACGCCAAAAAATCCGTTAAACTGGGGCGAATAGTAGTTGCTTTAGGTGTCGCATCGAGCAATGGTTGCGGATCTTTTAAGCCATCGCCAGTAAGAACGCACACTACTTTTTCACCCTTGCCAATACTTCCATCCCGACAGCACTTACTTAGAGCTGCAAGCGTGACAGCACTCGAACATTCAACAAAAAGACCCTCTTCCGCTGCCAGGCGGTTATGGGCGAAAAGCGCCTCTTTATCGCTAATCTTAACTCCCATACCATTACTAGCATAGATTGCATCTAATGCCTTAAGTCCATCCAGCGGATCCGCAACTCCGATTGCTGAACAAATCGTGTCTACTTTTGATAACGGCTCGACAAGTTTTTCGCCTTTCAAGAAACTATCTACAATTGCCGATGCCCCACTTGCCTGCACACCTATCAATCGCGGTTGCTTCTCAATTAATCCCAAACCAAAAAACTCCCTAAAACCCTTAGCGTAAGCACTAATATTTGTGCCGCCCCCCATGGGAACGAAGATCGCATCTGGCACTTGATAAAAAAATTGATCTACCAATTCAAACGCTGCGGTCTTTTGACCCTCGATGCGAAAGGCGTAATCGCCCGCAAGATACAGCCCTAGATGTTCTGCAACCGTTTTCGCTAAACTTGCCGCAGTATTGAAGTCACCTTCTACCTGGATTACGCGCCCGCCATACGAAATCACCTGGGCAAGCTTAGATGTGGGCACACCTTTAGGAACAAACACATAGCAGGGAATTTGCGCGGCAGCGGCATAACAACAACATGACGCTGCCATATTGCCAGTAGATGCCACCGCAATTCCGGAAGCTCCCAACTCCCGCGCTACGCTAATCTCTACGGCCGAACCGCGATCCTTAAACGAGCCCGTGGGATTCTTGGACTCCACCTTAAAATACAGCTTAACACCTAACTCAACACCAATGCGCTTGCTCTTAATTAAAGGCGTACCGCCTTCGCGCAATCCGACAAAGCGGTGATAGTCTTTAATGGGCAAAAACGGCAAATATTTAGAAACTGTGGAAGGAGCCTCGCGAAAGTATGTAAAATCTACTTTGGTCTTTACCACTTCCAAATCCATCTCCACTTCCCAAGGCGACATTTCGCCCGTAAAAACCAAATTGCAAGGCTTAACTTCCCCCCTCGTCACATAATCAACTATTCTAAACATGCTGCTCTAAGGCCTTAGCTTCCTAACCTGTTCGCCAGCTCGCCATATCTCCATGTTGCGCATTTCCGATAGCTCCGCATCCAATCGCTGCCTATAATCTGGCCTATTATTCGCCTCGATGACTATCCTAGCTTCTTCGCCACTTTTTACTTTGCGATACAGATCCTCAAACACTGGCTCAACTGCCGCTCTAAATTTTGGCAACCAGTCCAACGCTCCTCGCTGCGCCGTCGTAGAACAGTTGCTATACATCCAGTCCATACCATTTTCGCCGATTAGTGGCACCAAACTTTGGGTAAGCTCCTCTACGGACTCGTTAAACGCTTCACTGGGGGTATGCCCATTGCGACGCAACACATTGTACTGTGCCTCGATAATTCCAGCCAATGCACCCAACAAAACCCCTCGCTCGCCTACTAGGTCACTGCACACCTCCTTCTGAAAAGTCGTTTCAAAAAGGTAAGCTGAACCAATGCCAATTCCATAGGCACAAATTTTTTCCAATGCACGCCCGCTAAAATCCTGACCAATCGCGTAACTTGAATTAATGCCACGCCCATCGACGAACAACCTACGAACACTCATGCCCGAACCTTTAGGAGCCGCTAACACAACATCGATATTACTTGGTGGCACAATGCCCGTCTGATCGGCAAAGCCAACACCAAAACCATGACAGAAGCAAAGCGTTTTGCCTTCACTTAAACGCTCCTTAACCACCGGCCAGCTCTGAATTTGCCCGGCGTCCGAAAGAAGGTAGCAAATAAAGGTTCCTCGCTTACAAGCTTCTGCTATGTCGAAAAGATTCTCATTCTCCTCCCATCCATCCTTCAAAGCTTTGTTCCAAGATGGCGAATTCTTCCTCTGCCCAACTATCACATTAAAACCGTTATCTTTTAGATTAAGGGCTTGAGCTGGTCCCTGAACTCCATAGCCTAGAACCGCGATTGTCTCGTTCTCTAAAATCCTTCGCGCCTTTTCCAATGGGAACTCTTCTCGCGTAACAACATTTTCCATCGTCTCGCCAAATTTTATCATAGCCATAAACATCTCTCCATTATTTCTAAGCTGCTTCCTTAACCTGCCGACACCTCAAAAACCTCAACGACTCGTCGCATTCTACTAACTATTTGCTCAATTGCAGATTCCTCTACAAACACTACTATAGAAAAACGCGAAACGCCCTTGGTCTCGGTCTCTTTAACATTTAAGCTCTCGATATTAACCCGCCTCTGCGTAAGCACTGACGCTAAGCGATGTAATACCCCAGGGGCATTCGCAGTTAGCGCAGAAATGGTATACTGTTTTATCATGTCTCTTCCATCCCTTATTTCAATCTCATTTGCTGCACCGACGCCCCTGCTGGCACCATGGGGAATACATTCTCCTCGCACTCTACCACAGCCTCTAATAAATATGGACCTTTGGCCGACAGCAATGCCTCGATGCCGTTAACGAGTTCCGATCTCTCAGCAATTCGCCTGCCCTCTATCCCATAGGCACGGCAAATTCCAACGAAATCTGGATTCTTGAGCTGGACAAAGGAATATCTTCGCTCAAAAAACAGTTCCTGCCATTGCCGCACCATCCCCAGATAACTGTTATTTAGAACCAGTACTTTTACCCCAAGTCCTTCCTGAGCAATAGTGGCTAATTCTTGAATATTCATCTGGAAACCTCCATCGCCAATAATCGCAACTACTTCTCTATCGGGATTGGCAATTTTTGCACCAATAGCCGCGGGAAGGGCAAATCCCATAGTTCCCAAGCCGCCTGAACTAATAAAGCTCCTAGGCCTGCTAAACTTGTAATACCGTGCAGTCATCATTTGATGTTGCCCAACATCCGCCACGACTAGGGCCTCTCCGGCACTGCATTCAGAAAGAACATTTACCACCTCGCTCATATGTAGAGGCAAGCTGGAATGAGGATTGACAGCCTGGGAAATTACGTTGTCGTGCTCGACCGACTGACATTTCGAAAATTCCTCTCGCCACAATGGATGTTTCGCCTCATGCACCATGGGCAATAATGCAGCAAGTGCTTGCTTTGCATCTGCAATTATCGCCACATCCGCCTTAACGCTTTTGCCAACTTGAGATGGATCGATTTCAATATGAATTATCTTTGCCTTATTGACATAAGTGCTAGCATCTGAAGTAACGCGATCGTCAAATCGCAAACCCACTCCCATAACTACATCCGCATTGTTTGCAAGCACATTTGGACCGTAGTTCCCATGCATGCCGAGCATCCCGACAAAAAGGCTATGCCCAGTAGGAACGGCAGATAAGCCGTGCAAAGTACTAGCAACTGGTATGTCTGCCTTCTCGGCAAGTTGCAGCACTTCGGCTGCACAATTAGAAAGTGCAACTCCATGTCCAATGAGCATGTATGGTTTTCTCGCTCCGTTTATCAGCGCTGCTGCCTCCGCCAGGTCTTCACTGCTTAGCGTAGACGTTACACGAGGCGTAAAAGTATTAACTTTAAGCTCATCTAAATCGAGCAGTGCCATCATGGCATCTTTGGTGATATCTACGAGAACTGGGCCGGGCCTTCCGCTCTTTGCGATGCAGAACGCCTTGGCCAATATCTCAGGTATTTCCACCGCCGACGTAATCTGGTAGTTCCATTTGGTAATGGGAATCGTAATGCCGATTATATCGGTCTCTTGGAACGCATCACTTCCCAAAGCCCAAGAATTGACCTGTCCAGTAATGCACACTAATGGAACCGAATCCATCATAGCATCGGCAATGCCGGTAACTAGATTTGTTGCGCCTGGACCAGAAGTAGCTACGCACACGCCTACTTTTCCACTAGTGCGCGCGTACCCCTCTGCAGCATGAGCTGCACCTTGCTCATGCCGTACTAAGACGTGCCTAATCTTATCCTTAGCATCAAAGAGAGCGTCGTAAAAAGGCATTATGGCTCCGCCTGGATAACCAAAAATCGTCTCTACTCCCTCTAGAATGAGAGCCTGCACAATCGCCTGTGCACCACTTAAGACACGTGGCTCCAATTTTTGCCACCTAATCCGCTGATTTTCAGTTCCGCCTCCCTCTCGGTCAGATATCCCCTCGCTATCCATAATCAATAGGTCTCCCAAGTTTTGTCCTGTAAAATAAAAAAGCCCCGCGTCTCTTTCGAGGCGCGGGGCTTTTTTTCTCAAGCCATTTTCGCGTTACAAACGCGGCCCGCACCTCGGCATCGAGGTAATAATCACCACGAGAACGGTCACTAAGGTGCGAAGTGAATTAAATAACATGAAAAAATCGCTTGCTGTTTCCAAATAAGCCTACAAAACATTACTGCTAGCAAACTTCCATATTCCTGTCTACTAAAAAATTAAAAAATATCCCCCTTCCCCCTTAGGCCGACCGACCCATCAGCGATGTCAACGTGCTAGCAGAAAGCCTTAATGACTTGAAATGTCTTAGCATCGGATCTAACTAATAAACTCTCGGAAATAGTTTGTATTTTACCTTTGAAGCGTATTTGCGATAGCTTGGTTCTTGCATTAAGGCTTTTTCTTCATTTTCAATTCTAACTAGTTCGCCAAAGAAAAAGGCTGATATAAACGCTATATTTAGAAGCGAGATATTATTCACTAAGAAACCAAAGACGCTTATGAAGGTACGACAAATAAAGAGGGTGCCTGACTAGTGAGTATAGCCCAGAGCTCTTAATATTTCTAACCGCGGGAAGCCACAGAGAAACTCGTATTAAGACACAAGATAGCAAAAATTTGAAGGCATAAACCGACAACCTGCATCGCATAACCGACTAAGAAAGTTGTATGACCTGGAGGTTGCGTTAAAAATAGGATTGCGTAAGTTCCACTGACGGCCGCTACTATGTCTTTAAATCCAATGTATGTTACTTTTGCAACTGGTCTGACGATAATAAAAAAACAGTCTAGTATGATTTTTACTAGTATCAAGTACAATGATAATTTAGCATTGCCACTCAGATAATCATCAATGTTTCTAGGAAAATAAATAAACAATGCTATTGCAACGTATGCAGTTGTCGACACTAGCTGGCAAACTAAATTCCCCTTTTTGCTGTCTATTTTGTTTTTCACGTATTTTTACTTTGTGCACCGAAGCAAGTTCTATCTTCTAAGATACAATTCAATGTCTATGATACTCGAACATGCTTATTACACTATTTATGTTCTTTACAAAAATGGTTTATAAGTGTGGGAATAAATAGTCTTGACAGAAGGTAGTTTATAAAAATGATTAGGGGAGCAACATATTTATAGCATTTACAAAAAGGATTTTTGTAAATGCTATAAACAGCAAGTGCGTAAGCACTTGCCAATAAACAACAAATACCGTTTCCAAAAAGTAAAATATTTAACTTACTTTGTGGAAACGGCTTAGCAGTCTTAGCGCAATTGATATGAACTCGTTTGAGCTGCCAACAGTTACTTGTACTTTCAAATCTCCATTTGGCCCGTTTTTTTTAACGGCAACCACTGGAGGCCTCGTTTCTTTGGTGTTTGCAGATAGCGGAGCTGCGGATAGCGCGCGCACCAGGCGTAGGACATTGCCAAAAAAACACCTAAAAACCGCACGACAAATATTACGGAATAGTAGAACACTTTTGCGGGACTATTTTAACGGCGATCTATCTGCGCTAAGACGTATAAAATTAGATGCTATTCGCGGCACAGAATTTCAAAAATCAGTATGGAGCGCAGCTAAAGCCATTCCGCCCGGCAGCACCAGCACATATCGCAACATTGCCAAAACTCTCGGCAAACCTCGAGCTTATCGAGCAGTTGGCAATGCCCTAAAAGCAAATCCAATCTGCCTTGTCATCCCCTGTCACCGCATCATATCATCGACAGGGAAACTTGCCGGTTACGCCGGAGGCACTAAGCGAAAAGTCGTCCTACTGCAACACGAAGGCGCAATTATATGAGGGTCGCCTATGGAAGCATTTCAATCAAACACTCTACGCAAGCGCGACTCACACATGTAATCCGACACGTCTATACCGTTTCCAAAAAGTAAAATATTTAACTTACTTTTTGGAAACGGTATAACTTACTTTTTGAAAATTGCACGACGAAAAAATGCCAGTCGAAAAGGTGTAACAATTCGTCCCCCATATGGCTACATCAAAAAGTTCGCAAGCAACAGGCCGGGTTGTTACGTTCCCTCTATAAAACGAGCATGGACTCGCTGATACCAATAATACCCCACTACAATTATGCTTGCACCCAAGACTGTTCGAAAATGGAGTTTCTCTTCGAGAAAAATCATAGCGATAAGAGCTGAATACACCGGTACAAAAAAATACAGGCTCGCGTTAATCTTGGCCGGTAACTTTGTATTCACTATTCCCCAGAGCGTATGTGCTATTGCCGTGCAAGCGAGACCCAGAGTGACTAAAATAGACCAATCCACCATTGCTAGATCCCAAGAGGTCTCCTCCTTAAGAAACAAGAAAAACAGTAATCCAAAAATATACTGCAAGAGCGATCGTTCGTAATCGGTAAACAGTGCGCTAAAGAGCTTGTGAAAACAAGCGAGAATTGCAAAAACGAGGCTCGCTCCCACCGCAACAAAAAATCCCATTGTCTCGTTTGACTCAAAATTCAAAGAAGGAAGCATTAGAATTACTCCGGAGAATCCTAAAATAAGCGGCGCGCGCGACGTCATTGAGTTCAATGAACTTATTTCCTCAATTCTCTCTGACCATTCACCATACTTGATAGCAGCTAATTTTGCTATACGTCTAAAGGTAACGCAGTTTAATCGCGGCTATTTGGTTAGACGAAGACCAAAAGATAGCACACTCTTTTTTGGCGAGCGCATTCAGACGATGGAACTACGAAATAACATGCGAAGTGGAATCTGCCCAACATCTACAGGCGCTACTAGTTTCCCTTCGGGAAAGCTTTGGTGCTGTGTTAGTCAGTATAGAGGTCGTTATGACATTCAATCATTTTGTAAAATATCGTTTTTTTATAGATTAGCAGTAGTATTGAGAATTTACCCGCAAAGTTTGCGTATCCAGGCGAAGGCAAACTGCGTATTCTGAAATATTTGGCCACCGACTACTGAAAATTCGGCCACCTGTTAGTCTGAGCTTAGCGGCAAGGTAGTTTTCCTCAGGACATGCCTGGTCCTCTGCAATACGGTTTTGGGGTAAAGGCGTTTGCGCTTAACTTAGTAACGGCCCGAATGGTAGCGATATCGCGAGTGCAAAAAATGCTCGCTACTTTACTGGGTGTGACCATATCGGAAAGCACGATTCTTGGCTATATTTTGCAGATTTACAAGCACCTGGAGGATTGGGAAAAGAGTGCTAAACGGGCGATATTATTAGTGCGCGAAAAAAGCGCCTGCCAGTTTAGCGTTTAGCATAAACCTCGCGACGATGGCCTATTTTCACAACCAGCACTACCAGAGCTGTCCTGCGAACTTCATATAAAACTCTATAGTCTCCAATTCTAATTCTATAGAGCTGTTCTTGCCCTTTAAGCTTTTTTATCTTTAGAAGTTCTGAAAAAGGGTTTATCGACAGAACCTTTAGGGCTTCGACAATTCGATCTTGAATCTTAAGTGGTAGCTTATTAAACTCCTTGCGTGCGCTATGGACAAATTCAACGGCATACACAGACATAGCCAGGCGCGTCGCCTTCACTTCCTTTTCTTTTGCCCTGCGAGAACCTCGTCCAAACGAAAAGTCTCCTCGCCTCGACGTTTGTAATAAGCCTCTAGATCAATTTCGTCCTCCAGCTGCTCAACCAACGCCTCTTCCACGACAAAACGCAACTTTAGGCCGCGGCGCTTGCAGTAATCGCTCACGGCTTTTTTAACGCGAGCATCAATTATGGTCGAAAGCACGGCTATGTCACTCATAGAAGTCAGTCTAAATTAAAACTCTTTAAAAAACAAGAAAAATCTTTTCTTTGCGCCGCAAGCGTTTTGCCTCAAAAAGAATGTCTGGGCTGTCTATAGGTAAATCGCTCTGAATAGAGTTTCGATGTCGTTTAGGTCGTTGTAAAGATGAGGTGCGACGCGAATGGCATTTCCACGCACACTTACGAAAATGTTTTGCTTTCTTAGGCGGTCGGCTAGATCTTCCGGGAGAGCCGTTTTGGTTGCATAGAGTCCTAACATATGAGGTGAGCGCACTAAAATAGTCCTCCGAGCTATTGGGATACTTTAACTTCTTTAAACCTACATTACATAACTATTCGAAACTTCTCTAGATATTTGCAAATACGAATTGCACGCTTAATTACCAATAGAATCACAGCCCTATCTACTTCCTCAAAGCACAGGTTGCAATTGAGGCTAGGAGCGCTATCCTTTAAAGTTAGCCATGATAGTAGATTCACAAATATACAAATCCCCTCTTGGCCCCATACTTCTAGCGGCCACTCCAAAGGGAATTATTACTCTGGTCCTTGCGGATCATAGGAAGCAAATCAGACCCTGCCTCTTTCCTGGCTGCCTCTCGTTGTCACTGGATTATAGAAAATTCTCTGCATTACACCAAGGATGTCGCCTACAGGGAAGACGTTCAGACAATGCATTTATAGCATTTACAAAAAGGATTTTTGTAAATGGTATAAGAAAGCCCTGCCAATCCAGTAATTTGACAGTGTAACACTATACTGTTACACTCTACTAATGTCAGCAACTCGCTTAGTCCTCTACCAGGGATCGGCTTTTACAATAGAGTGGTTTTACGATGAACGTGGCCGAAGTCTTGCTCGCGAATTTTTTCTGGCGCTTCCCGATAGTAGAAAGGCTGCTTTTTTGGCGTTAGCTCGGAGACTGGGAGATGCCGGTGTTATTCGAGATGAAACAAAGTTTCGCAACGAGGGAGATAAGATTTTTGCTTTCAAGCCTCAACCGGAACGGTATCTCTGTTTCTTTTTTGCCGGTCGCAAAGTGATTATCACTAATGGATTCGAAAAGAAAAGCCAGAAACTATCGCCGCAAGAAAAGGAAAAAGCGGTTCGTGCCAAGAAAAATTATGAACATCGAGTAAAAAATGGAAGCTACTATGAAACGTTTACGAAAATTCAGAAGCGACTATGATGAATTTGTGTCCACACCTAAACGCAAGAAGCTTGTGGAAAAAAAATACAAGGAACTGTGCCTCTCAGAAATCATTATTGCCCTTATGGAGCAATCAGCCATTTCCGTGCGAGAGCTAGCAAAAGAAATAGGCGTATCTCCAACAGTAATACAAGGCATACGTTCTGGGAAGCACGCCAATATTACGCTCAACACTCTCTTTGAGCTGACATCAGCCCTGGGAGCAAAAGTGCAACTAGAGATTGGCGATAAAATTATTACGTTACGGGACAAGAATTAGTTAGGGCGTCGTATAAACCGTTTCCAAAAAGTAAAATATTTAACGTACTTTTTGGAAACGGTATTTGTTGTTTATTGGCAAGTGCTTACGCACTTGCTGTTTATATCATTTACAAAAATCCTTTTTGTAAATGATATAAACAGCCTGCCTTTAAGACCGCGAAAACGAGACGGCATTAAAGCTTTTGCTCTATACTATGGGTTCGAGTTGAGCAGCATAGGTTTGAATAAGTTCGTACCTGCCTGACGAGTCATTCCCCATTAGCACATTAAGGGCATCCCAGGTTTTAGCCTCATCGGCCGTAGT
>JADLFC010000103.1 GCA_020845775.1 Deltaproteobacteria bacterium | reverse complement strand
TCGGCAACGAGGTCGCGATGCGCCACAGAATGGGCTACAGGGTCACGGCAAAATCTCGAGTCATAAAAAAAGTGCACTAACTAAAACTTCATCTGACACTTTAGTTGTAAAACTGTTTGTAAAGCTGTAACCCCGTTCTTTTATTTGTAAGCAAGTGCTGGCGACACTTCGATCTTAGCGTCGAGGAAGGGTTGCGGGATCTTGCCACTATCTGCACAATTCCGGTCCAAGTCAAAAACACGGCTAGCTTTAACTCAGTTCCTAAGCCAAGAACCCAATTGGCTAAACTTATCAAAGCCGCAAACGCCAAACTACCAGCGGCACTCCTACCGCGAGAAGTTAATGTAGACAGTGGAAAATCACTCGCCTCAGAGCGAAAAACTTAAATATTTCAATATATTGCACCTCACCGATGCACGCGGCATTTCTGGAAGATCCGTTGAAATGACAGCGTTTCAGTTATTTCCTTGCAAAAGATCATGGAAAAGCTAATTGCCTCTCAATCCTAATGGGCCTATCCCAAGGCCTCCGAGGCTAAGATGCGGCGAGCCGAAATTTTTTTTCGAAACATTCTATGGGTGCACTTTTGACACACCCATAGAATGCCTGGCCCGTTCACGCCCCAATCACCAAATTAAGGGCAGGTAGGCCGGAAAATCCTTTGAGTCTCTACCCTGAGAAGCTCCTTTCCCGATATCCCCACAGAACAAAGTCCCTCGTGTTCTCAATATTTGACCACAACGCCGCTTGGTGCCGCTGGTGGGGTAGTATCAACGGTATTTGCAGCTACTGTGAAAATATAGCCCTTGCCGATACTCTTTGGAATGCAAGGCGTAGTTTGCAAAGGCGCACAGAAGTCCAATGTCGATTTAATTTCGAGGCCTTTGGTCAAATCAAACTCGCCGGCGCAACCCTTTGTTTCCATAAAATAGCCATCCACGCATTCAATAGAAGTGACCGTTTCGCCTGGATTTAACTTGACCGGACTGATGTTATCATTAAAGACTGCAAAAATCTTCTTAGTCTTCCAATGTCTCGAATACATAACGTGCTGATCGAAATAACTAACCGGATTCGGGTCGCTTGCTAACTGGCGGCTTTGATAGATCGGATCGGTCGTAATGCCATTCCACGATCGTTGTAAGAGCGGTACGTTTCGCAAGTTATCCCAGTTAGGAATTACACGAATAAGCTTTAGACGGGGATAGACATCCTCGATTTTTTCCCAACGCGGATTTGCCGAATTTACCCCAAAATGGCCAAACCAGTTATACCATGCCCCATTTATACCGGCTTTGGCCGCAATCAGTCGATTTTCCTTTTCCCCAACAGTGTCTTGCTGCGCACTACCAACCATATTCGGAGTAATGGCTAAGCCAGAATTAAAAATTCTCGCCTCGTCGACAAACTGAGTACCAAAGGACTCCTGAATGAGCATGTCTGGAATTAAATTCGCCTTGTCTGGCCTCTGCGATATTCTGTATACCCATTCATCAGTATCATAGGGGCGAACACAATAATCGCCCCGCGTGATATCCTCGGCTTTGTAATAAAGGAGCCAGGGCTCCACAATCCATTTTCCCTCGGGAAACTCCTGCAACATACGGGCTCGTAGTTGCTTATAATATTCAGCTGCGCCGTCCGAATACTTCGAGTGGTTCTTGGTCGTGGTGCCATCCACCCCCACATGCGAAGCACCTGAATCGGAATCAGTCCAATACGCGAGATTTTTTTGGATGTTGCGCTTGTTACTGGCATCGTAGCAGCTAAAGTCCCCCGTAAGCTTAGCAACATCGATAATATAACCAGCAAACGACATACCGGCGGCCTTATAGCTGCGAAACAACGACATCTCGGCGTTAACTAGATAGTCGATAACAGCCTGTTGCTGAAGGTCCCAGTTTGGTTCAAAAACAGCCCCACCGTCCTTCTCTGAATACCAACCTGTAGCCAAGTTGTCCGGGAAAGACGCGTCTTTGTCTTTCCAAGTCATGTGTTTGTTATAGAAATCAATCTGTGCCGGTGTATAGTTATTTCTTGTATCGATGTTCGAGTTCCATCCCATAACCCAGTGCTGAGGGCCGTCCATAAAGAAATTGAGCCCCTGACACTCTGAGTAAGTTTTATATACAGCCGCCGAATCATATATGCGCAGGGTTAGGTACTCGTAGCCCATTTGTTTGGCGTACTTACAACTATTGCGTGCAGTATCGCGCCAAGCAATGCCATAATGATTTTTCCAGCTGCTCGGGTGCGTAAAACTGGTGGCGGTCGTGCCGTATAAAGAGAGAATTTCCGATTCCGTCAGTGCGCGGTTATATATTCGCACCTCGTCAATCTTTCCATTGAAATATCCATTATTTACACGAGAGTAGCCGATTCTCATATCTGGATAGCTTGTTAGCGGAACTATGACATTACCCGCTGGATGACTTACGGTATGGCGCAGCGCACCGTCTACATAGAGCCTTTGTAGTCCAGTACTCTTCTCATAGCTTCCAACTAGATGATGCCAACCGTTAGTGGAGTCTGCAAATGCGTAGGACGACGTCAGCATCGTTCGCGTTCCACCAACACTCGCGGTGGTTAAAGTAAAGAGCAACGCATTCGGAGCGTTGGACGAAAAGCGAATGTCGAAGCCCTCCATTAACTGAGTACCAGTGGCCCAATACCATCCCCCAACTATTGCATCCGCAAAGGTAGCGTCATTTGCATTCTTATAGAACCAAGCTGACACAGTAATTTGATCGTGGTTTTGTCGAGGTATCAAAACATAGGCATTGGTGCCATCAAAACTGAGAGCGTCACCAAGCTTGCCAGCTGTAACAACAGCCCCGCTTATAGTGCCGTGGTTGTTGTTACCCGATGAATCATTGGCGGTGCCAGAATCAAAAGAATATCTAGCTACCAGACCACTTTCTGGCAGTGACTGCGCTAATACAAGCTGAGACGTGCTAAGAAAAAATATTTGCGTGAGATATGACAGAACTACGCCAAAAAATCGGATATTGTAATTTCCCATGTAGGTGCCAGCTTTAAATCGATTTATTGTACCACCACGGTTACAGTTTAACACTCGAAGGTCTTTGGGTTGGCTAAACCTAGACTTATAATTGTAACACGCCGATCGAACAAAATCAAATTGAGGTTCACGCCGTTGTTCTGCCAGTTTGAGTGCTCTTTTAGGGTGCATGCTCTATAATTTTGTCACTCGGCCGGGGACAAGATTAGATCGCTCTTAACCTAATATCATTCCTTTTATAAAATCCGAAAAAATTACCCTCGGGGTATGGTTGAAACTAAGAGTCGGTTAACCCTCACGTGGGTGGCGTTGTTAGAAACACCCGAGTTTTATTGAGACGCTAGACACTACAGATCTGGCGCCGTCAGCCCAACGCCTCCGAGGCTAAGATGCGGCGAAAATTGATAGTCGCCGAATTTTATTGATCGTAATCCCGAAATGTCGTATATTTCGAGATTATGTACCCTCGGGCTATTAATATATTGAAAACGCGGAGTTTTT
>JADLFC010000102.1 GCA_020845775.1 Deltaproteobacteria bacterium | reverse complement strand
TTTTGGGGGTAAGCTTTGGGTTATGACGCACAATGCTCAAAGCTCGTTGCGGTAATGCTTCCAGAGCCATTGCTGCTGTGGAAATGCTTCGGGGTTTCCGAAACCGAAGGAGGTTACTACTGCGTTGGTATTCGGCATTATTTCAGCAACTTTTGTAGGCGTACTAGACGAATAGAACTGCCATCTTGGCGACGCATCGAATATGTAAAAGGCAAAATCTGCAAGGCCGTCGCCGTCGTAATCCGCTGGAACTGGAAAAGAAGGCGATTCAATCCCCCACTGGAACTGTCGAACATTGTTTTCCGAAAAGCGAATAAACCATGTGCGATTGGAAGGACGAAAAACTGCAATATCAGTAATCGAATCGCCATTATAATCCGCTGGCACTGGAATGTCCCCAAATCTTCCGAACTCAAGCACTCGCGGTCGCCTTTTCTTCCCTCCGCGATCGGCAAGATAAAAGATTTTCCACCTAGCCTTTGCATTCGACGACACCGCGGGCTCCTCCCACAGCCCAAGATCGCTCTGCCCATCTCCATTATAATCGCCCACCACCGGTATGCCCCCACCCCACAGCACTTGCGTGCCATAGCCATTTAAGCCTAGCGATGCCTTAACCTGGTTAAACCTGCCACGCGCAAACATTATCTGCCAAGCCCCACTCGAAGGACTATAGACGGCAACATCAGTCGCACCATCTCCATCAAAATCTCCAGGCGTGGCCTTCGCATCACCCTCCCCCCAAAAAAGCGCCACACCGCGAGACACCCCTTCACCCGGCAAAGCTCGCATGCGATCGCTATCGGCTGATAAATAAATATTCCAATTAGCTTCATTTAAAGTCCACCGAGCTAATCGTTCCGGACGATACGTAGCAAAATCCAAAATGCCGTCGCCATTGTAATCCCCCGCTACTGGAACCGAACCACCTGCACCAAGCCTCCAACTACTGTAACCATCGCTATACGCCGTTGCCTTTCTCACAGCTCCGTAGACCCCACCAACCGTATGAATGTGCCACAACGGATCGGCACTCGTGTGCTGAAACAACAACAGATCTCGCGCTCCATCTCCGTCCACATCCCATGAAATATCAATCCCACCTAGCACTACTTTTCGTACACTGAGCTCGACACCTCCTTCCTTTCCGCCCTTATCGACAATTGATCTACTTAAAAGAACCGAAGCTTCCGTCCCATTAACGGCAGCCCCCAAAAAATCCTCGGAGCCACTAACTGCCGACAACTCGCGAATGGAATAAGTCATCCTTTCCTTATCGCGAATACTTCCATCCACGCTCGCACTAACCGGTAAAACAAAATCCATTAACAACACCTGACCCTCACGGCACTTTACTCCCCCACAATTTTTCAAGAAACGAGACTCGCCGCTAAGAGGTATAAACACAGCACGAGATCCATCTTGAGATAAATTGTAGCCCCATAAACCAACAAATGCAGAGCTAAGTAACTCAGTTACGCCGTATCCATCGCTCCAAAGGTACAAGCTAAACTTATCGACCGGAGCACCATCGGCTCGACCTAAAAAGATAACACTTAAGCCATCCCCTGAAAGCTCTGGAGTTCCCATGATCGACGACAACTCGGCCGATATCGCACTATAGCCAAACCCTTCCTGCCAAACATAAACGCGGCTTTTATTGCCACTACTGCTAGCAACAAACGAAATTCTTTTCCCGTCTCTACTTAGTTGCGGCTGGTGGCCGCTTGCAAATTGACTAGCATCGTTAACGATGGTTTGCTGAAATGTCCGACGTTCTCCCTTAAATAAAGAACTCATCTTAGGATCCTGCAGCGACATAAAACTTTGCCTCATCGCAATAGAAATAGTAAGCGAAACTACAATCGCAAGCCCTAAACTTAACAAATTATTTCCCAGATACTTGTTCATTTGTAAGTTTGTCGTCTATCTTAAGCGCTTAATTTTAATCCCCACGTGCCACTAAAGCGAACTGGCAATAAACAGCACGCACACGCAAAGAGCATAGCACCTATCTGCAAACAAGAATACACATCGGACGCATGCAGATACACCCGCCCAATAGAGTGATATTGATAAGCCACAAAACTCGAAGCCAAATTAATGCCGATACCAACACCACAAAGTATTGCGCCTAGCTTCCCGAGCGAATACACACCCGCCCCTGCATATATGGCTGCACAAATAAAGGCAGGATATACCCAGATGTGATTTACGGTTGCCGAACTACATGCCGTAGCGAGGCTCGCAAATAAAAGTGAGCCAAACGAAACTCCAAACACAAAAAGCATATTTTTATTTGAGAAATTCTTTGCAAAGCCGTAAAATAAAAGGCCGACAAATATTAATCCCAAGGACACAAAAAACCCATAGAAAGAGGCCGTTCCTATGTGATTAATCAACTTAAGCGGCTCTAACCAGTAGCTACGAACCGCCGTTAGCAAAGACTCCAAATCGAAGGGATAAAACAAATTGCTCATTCTAGCACTTAGCATTTCTGCAAACGACTGTTGCTCAAGATACCACTTCAAGACCGATCTTAATGGCAAAGTGTCTGCGTCCATTCCAAAGTAGCAAAAGAGAAGATAGTAAATGCCACGCGTCGACTGCTGTGCGGAGTTTAATTTTAACAAAAACCATGGCAACACAGTTCCAACGAAAGAAAGAATTGTAGGCACAATGTCGCCCAATATCGCGATAAACGCATTTCGCAGAGAAACATCCCCTAGCTTAACCCCTCGGAGCTTGCTAAAAACAGCACTGCAGAATTGCAGAGAAAAAAAAGAAGCTATGGCAAACAGTCCCGAATCGTGGCTTAAGAAAGCCGCTCCTAACAAAATCCCTGTCAACATGGGATGCTTCCCAGTCCGGAATACGGCTATCGCAACGGCGACAAAAAAACCCATGAGAAATTTAGGCCATGCAAAAATGCTGTTTATAAAAAAGAAATATGTAGAAGACATTAAAGCGGTAGCATATCTTGCCGACACGACGTTAAAGTAGTTAACACTTAGGTTCCAAACAGCAAATACGGCAAGTATATTGAGGAAAGCAAGAAGGGCTTGATAAACAAAAAACGGCACACCCGAAACGAGTAGCCAAGGGGATGTCTCTTCTAAGCCAAGCATTGCCAAGACACCAGCAGTTAAAATGCCGGCTACAGGGCCACGTGAGAGCGACTGCCACGTTGGGACAACTTCGAGGCTGTCAAAATCTATGTCTTCTAAAAGGTAGCGCGAAAAATTATACGAAATCAACACGTCCACTGGCAGGTTTGTGGTGAGCATCGTACTTACTGGAGAGGCTTTTCTAATATCGCCGTCGGGAAAGCTTAGTGTTACCTGCGAGGAAAAAAATAACATTCCCAATATTAAAATCCCTTGGGCGATTTCCCCGCGGAACAGCATTCGATAAAGCCCTGCGCGTAGCCAACAGCCAAAGCAAACGGAACTCATTGCCATTAACGCAATTCCCAAGAACAAAGGAGAAGCGCCGAAAAGCAGCAATATAGCAATTAGGCCACTGTAAAGAACCAGCGAGACGGCAACTGCCGCCAATAGGCGAATATTCACACTTTCAGAGCTAAGTAGCTTTTCCGCTACTAGCGCACCAGCCGGAATAAACAAAAAAAGAAAAATTGCGAAAAGAAAAAACGAATAAAGAGTTAGTTCTAGGAAAGCCATTTAGTCAAGAGCTAGCAATCATAGCGATAAACGTAACATTTTTCCCCAATTTCAACTTAAGGGCACAAGTTATGAGTTTGGTCGCAACGCGCCAATTGCCGCTCGACCAATGTCTTAGCATTGGCATCCTTAACGTATAGCAGTTCCAAAAGCTTTGCACCCTCCTTCCACAAAAAAGCGCCGCTTATCGCCGTAGTACTAGCGGGCACAATTTCCGCGCATTTAGCTACCAATGTAGCTGGAAAATCTACCTCCGCTAGGCAAGATGGCGAAGCCGAAAAATCTACTTCTATTTTCCTAAAACAACTTTCTGGATTATCAGTCTTTATGTTTAGATCCTTAAGGCATTTAAGCATGTCAGTACTCAAACAATCCTCCAAACATTCGTTACTAGCAATCTTAAGCATTCCAACCTGAGGAAAATGAGACAAATTTGTCTGATTTGAAGCGTATATGCAGTAGAATTTTTCTGTATTGCTCGCGGTGAGTATCGGTATTAGAAAACTAGCCGCGCTCCTATATGGCAATGCCCGCGCGCACAAAACAGACACGCCACAAACGGGGACTCCATCTAGTCCACAGCTTAAGCCATATGCAATAGATACCCCAGACCTAATTCCTGTGAAACTGCCGGGGCCTACAGCCACGGCTATTTTTGAAACCCGTTCTAGTCCAACTTCCGCGTCTCTTAGTGTGTCAAAAATCAATGCGAGTGCTTGCTCAGTAGCCACTGTATCAAAAGACATTCTCTGAGCCAGAGAACTCCCGGAACTAACTAGCGATACGCTACAAGATCGCTCCGTTGTATCAATGCCTAGTACAATGCCCATCTCTATAGCGACATATACAGTAACAAATCACTTTACATTCGAAGTATCGGAAGCCGCATCGCTTGAGGAACCGTCTTCGATATCCAGCTTGCGCACGATGTCATTTCGTATCGCAAGTCCCATTAAGAGGAGCAAGAAGACGAGTCCCACTTGCTGTGCTATTTCTCTCTTCTTAATGCTTATTGGCCCCATGATCGCTTCGAGTAAGAAAAATAGCAAGTGCCCACCATCTAGCACTGGTATTGGCAGTAAATTGAGCACCGCCAAACTAATACTTAAAACTGCGACAAAATAAACCAACTGCTCTACGCCTTTTTGGGCCTGTCTTCCAGCTTCCTGAAAAATAAATATTGGTCCAGCCAATTCTTTGGGCGACACCTGTCCGCTAATCATCCCCCATAACCCCCCAAGGGTCTTAGCCGTCCAGCCATAGATCCAAATAAGTCCGGAAGCTGTCGCCTCTCCAATCGTCGCGTCATGTCGAAGTAAGCTTGGACCAATGCCGATTAAATAAAACGCCTCAGCATCACTGCCACTACCTATCTCCTTTCTTTGCGGCTTCACACTAAACTCGAGCTCCTCGCCAGCCCGTAAAACTTTTATGGATATCTCGCTACCATCTCCGCTGCGAATTCGCTCAGATAGATCCAACCATGACTCAACTGCACTGCCGTTAAGTAGAACCGCACGGTCTTGTGCTTTGATGCCGGCAGCTTCGGCTGGATAACCAGCCATCGTCGAGCCGATTACTGGAGCCTCATCCACCTTTTCCTGACCAAAAACTGCTATGCAACTAGTAACCATTAGCCAGGCGAGTAAAAAATTAAATAAAGGCCCGGCAAAAACTATGGCGCTTCTCTGCAAGAGCGGTTTTTCTATAAACCACCGCGAGCGATCGGCAGAAAGCGCCCGCTCCTCTGGCGATAAATCAGACTTCTCCGTTTGCTCGTGAGAATTCGCAGAATCTCCTTTCCGCACAGCCTCATCCGTAGCCTGAGGTCCACTGAGGACTTCTGGCATATCGCCAACCATTCGCACGTAGCCACCAAGCGGTATTAGGCTAATACTGTAACGCGTCTCTCCCCACTTCCATTTCAATATCGCCGGCCCAAAACCAATAGAAAATCTAAGCACCCCTACCCCGCACAACTTGGCAACAATGAAGTGCCCGAATTCATGAGCTGATATTAGAATTCCCAAAACGACGATAAACACTAAGGAGTTAGATATCATAGGTGAATAAAAACTGTTTCGCTTTCTTACTAATTGCTCTCATTTTACTAGGCGGCTACACCACTCGCCCGCCTACGCCCTAAATGAATGTATCTGATTAGATGCGTATTGGCGAGCCCATGAATCGAGCACCATAATACTCTCTATATCTTCCACTGGTTTTGCTGCATGGCCCTCCAATGTCGATTCAACGACATCGCAAATTTGCCGAAAACCAATTTCCTGTCCCAAAAAAGCCTCGACCGCTACTTCATTAGCAGCATTTAGCACGACAGTAGCAGATGGGCCGGTTCTAAGCGCACTATAGCAAAGATCTAAGGCTTTAAATTTATCCCTATCCGGCGAAAAAAACTCGAGCGGACTGCGCTTTGCTAAATCCAAAACCGACACTCCGTTTGCAATGCGCCCACCCGCCGCCACGTCTGCGCGTGACCCATTCGGACAAACGCGTTCATAAAGATTCCCTAGCGCATACGAAATCGGAACGCGCATATCAGTCTCAGACAGTGCCGCTATTACCGTGCCGTCTTTGTACTCGACCAATCCATGAACTATGCTTTGCGGATGAATGAGAATATCAATTTGCTCCGCCGGTAAATCAAACAAATGAGCAGCTTCTATAACCTCTAAACCCTTGTTCATCAAAGTCGCCGAATCAATGGAAATTTTTGCGCCCATGCTCCATCGCGGGTGGTTTAATGCCTGAGAGACTGTAATGCGCGAAAAATCTCTAGCATCCATTTTAAAAAACGGCCCACCAGAAGCGGTAAGAACAATTTTTGTTATGCCACAACTAGCAGCGCCAACATTTCCATTTCCAGCAACTCCGCGATTTAAACACTGATATATGCTGCTGTGCTCAGAATCTACGGGTATTAGCACCGACGAGCTTTGTTTAAGGACCGCATTCACCAGCGCACCGCCCGCAACGAGCGACTCCTTATTAGCCAAAGCTACATGCTTATGCGCCTTAATGGCTGCAATTACCGATCGAAGTCCTGCAAACCCCACAATACTAGCAACTGCGATATTTACTGACGGCAAAGTGGCAGCCGTGCAAATTGCTTCCTCGCCTGACTCTACAATACAGGAAGTCCCGACTTCGCGCTGGAGAGTTTTTCGTGAGCTATCATCTAATACCGCAACGTATTCCGGAGAAAATTCCCGCACCTGCCTGACTAAAGTTTCGACGTCGCGCCTTGCAGCCAAAGCTTTCACGCAAAACTTGTCCGGATGCAAGCGAACCACATCAAGAGTTTGCTTGCCAATTGATCCCGTAGAACCAACGACTGCAATATTTCCATGTTTGAGCGACACTTAAAATTTTCCCCTAAGATAGAAAAAACAAGACTGGAAGGGCAAACAAAAAGGCATCTATGCGGTCGAGCAGCCCACCGTGACCCGGCAAAAGGTTAGAAACATCTTTTACGCCAAACGCTCGTTTAATCATCGACTGCACTAAATCGCCAATTTGCGCAAGAACACCCGCAACTATCGAAAATGGGATCAGCAGTGAAACGCTCACCGGTAACTCTAGAATATAGGAAAAAAGGAGCGAACCAAACAACGCACAGAGCATTCCGCTAATTGCGCCAGATATAGTCTTATTTGGACTTATCCGTGGTGCGAGTTTATCGCCACCAAAAAAGCGCCCACCAAAATACGCTCCGCTATCAGAAAATATGACTAAAGCAAGGAGCCAAGTAACCATAATATGAGCTTGGCTCTTGCTTGCATAGATAATCATCAAACTTCCCAACAAACCCGTATAGCAAAATCCCAGCATTGATGCAGGCAACGATCGACTATAATTAGGCTCGTGAGCCTCTCGTTCGACAATCACAACTTGTAACACCAAGGCAACATAAACGGCTAAAATAAACGCTAGCGCAAGTCCTTCCCAACCACGCCAGCAATATCCGAGCGGCATTAAGAAACTGCAGATGGTTAGGCGCAGTATTTCTCGCCGCGAATATGAGCAAGTAAACGAGAAAAACTCATAGTTTATGATGAGGAAGCAAGCGATGCTTAGAGAAACTAAGAAGTAACCGCCAAGATATAATATTAATGCAATAGGGGGCAGGAGGATACCGGCAGTAATCAATCGCTCTCGCAACATTTTGCCGCCTTCATTCCTTTAAATGAAGCCCAATTTGCGCCTTGCCTTCAGCCGATAGAACGCCTATTTGGTCGGCCTCCTTACTACTGGTACTACCGCCGCCATTTTTTTGCAGCTCGATCTGTTCTTTGGTTAAGCCAAATCGCCGTTCGCGCTGCTGAAATCTAGCAATGCATTCGAGGAAAACTCCCTTGTCGAAGTCAGGCCAGAGCTCTTCAGTAACAACTATTTCGCTATACGCAATTTGCCACAACAAAAAATTAGAAACTCTCATTTCGCCACTAGTGCGAATTAACAAATCGGGATCCGGAATGCCAGACGTCCACAGCGAAGAAGAGAAATCATCGACCGTAATATGCCGAACATCCAGCTTGCCATCCTTAACTTTGGTCGCAATGCTTTTTGCGGCCGCTAAAATCTCTTCTCTCGCACCGTAGCTAATGGCCAATACTAGCTCCAACGCCTTATTGCTCTTTGTGCTCTCGATATTCCTCTCGAGCGCCACGCGCACATAGCTGGGAAGTCGCCCCAAATCTCCGACGGCACGCAAGCGAATATCGTTTTTTAACAAATCGCTAAGTTCCGAATCCAAATACTGCTTAAAAAGCTGCATCAGGGAGTCCACTTCGTCTTTAGAGCGCTGCCAGTTTTCTGTGGAAAAGCTAAATAGTGTAAGGTATTCTATTCCCAGGCGACGACTCTCCTCCACTACCGCTCTTACACTCTTTGCCCCCGCCTTATGGCCCTCAATGCGCTTTAAACCGCGAGACTGAGCCCATCTACCATTGCCGTCCATAATGATAGCAACGTGCCGAGGAACCGAGGACAAATGTTCCATCTGAACAGCATCGCTCATACTTAAACTTCCATTATTTCGGCTTCTTTTGCTGTTAAACCTTTATCGACTTGAGCTATGGACGAGTCGGTCTGCTTTTGCACGCTCTCCTGGGAGCGTTGCGAGGCGTCTTTGCTCACCGTTCCATCTTTTTCGTGCTTCTTTATTGCATCATTGGCATCGCGGCGATGATTGCGAATAGAAACCTTTATTTCTTCTGCCATCTTGTGCAGATGTTTGATCAAATCCTTGCGGCTATCCTCTGTCAGTGCAGGAACCACTATGCGAACTAGATTTCCCTCACTGGAAGGATTAAAGCCAAGGCCCGAAGCTTGAATGGCCTTTTGTACTGCCGAAACCGCATTCATGTCATAAACTTGCAAAACAATTAATCGAGCTTCTGGCGTAGTAATTTGGGCGAGTTGGTTAACAGGCATTTTCGCACCGTAGTATTCCACCACTATGCCTTCAACCAGACCACTAGACGCTCGACCAGTTCGAACTTTCGCCAAATCGCGCTTAAAAGCCTCAAGCGACTTAGCACACTTACTGCTATGATCGGCCAGTATATTCTTAATTGGATCCTCAGCCATAGTTACTCTCACGCACTATTAGAAACAAATGTTCCTATATTTTCTCCCTTTACCGCTCTAAGAATATTACCTGCTCCATGCACGTTAAACACCCGTATAGGTATCCCTTGCTCCATGCAGAGCGAGATTGCAGTCCAATCCATGACTTGAATCTTATTCTTGAGGACATCCATAAAAGAAATAGTATCGTACATCACTGCATTCTTATCTTTAAAAGGATCCTTGTCGAATACACCGTCAACTTTAGTAGCCTTTAGTATGATGTTGGCCTGAATTTCCATTGCTCTCAGTGCCGCAGCCGTATCTGTAGTAAAATAGGGGTTACCGGTGCCACAAGCAAATAAGACCACCCTACCCTTTTCGAGATGACGACGCGCTCGACGAGTGATAAAAGGTTCGCAGATTTGATTCATTGCAACGGCAGACATTACTCGCGTCTGAACTCCGCCTCGCTCCAATGCATCCTGCATGGCTAAGGCATTAATGACCGTAGCCAACATTCCCATGTAATCAGCAGAAACTCGTTCCATGCCACTAACGCTAGCCGACACGCCACGGAAAATGTTACCACCGCCAATCACTATGCCAATTTCAATTCCATGAGAATGAGTTGTGGAAATTTCGCCCGCCAGACGCGACAACACGTCCGGATCCACACCAAAGCCCCTATCGCCGCAGAGGACTTCTCCGCTCAGTTTAAGTAATATGCGCTTATAAGCCACGTTTTTGAATCCCCAAGTTTTTCATTCATCCGTGGACTCATTCTGTTGCACGCCTTCGCCAACTTCAAATCTCACAAATCTCTTTAACACAATTTTTTCGCCTACCTTGGCACTCAGTTCGGTAATCAAGTCGCCAATGCACTTTTTAGAAGCCGGATCTCGCGCATCTAACTGCTCGAGCAATACATTTTCAGCATAAAACTTTTCAAGCTTGCCGCTAATAATCTTGTCGGCAACGTTCTGCTGTTGTGGTGTAAGTTGCGCGCGAAAAATATCTTTCTCTTTCTCCAAAACCTCGGAGCATACGTCTTCGCGACTGAGATATAAAGGCTTAGCCCAAGCGACATGCATAGCTATCGTGCGCGCCAGATCGTTAAACTCCTGCCCACGTGCCACAAAATCCGTCTCAGAGTTTAACTCAAGCATAACACCAATTTGGTTGCCGGTATGAATGTACGAGTAAATGCAACCCTCCGCTGCAACTCTTCCAGCCCGCTTAGTAACATCCTTAAGCCCCTTTTTTCGAAGCAACTCAATAGCACCTTCCATGCTGCCGCCGCTTTCGGAAAGAGCCTTTTTGCAATCCATCATTCCCGCAGATGTAAGTTCCCTAAGTTCCTTTACCATTTGCGCTGTTATTTCAGCCATACAACCTCTTTTGTCCTACAAGTGTAACATTTGTTTAACCCAATAGTGCGGCGCGCTACTTTTATGCACGCGCACTATTTAGTTTATAAGTGATGTCGCAGACTGCTACGATCCAGCCGTAGCCGACGTCGTGCCGCCAGCATCGCCCGAAGTGATGCTGCCACCTTCAGCCGCTGGTTGCTCGACTGCAGCTTTATTCATGCGGCTTTGTCGCTGACGCGCGTGATACTCGCGCTTGCCCTCAAGAATGGCATCGCACACTCCTTCGCAAAAAAGCCTGATTGCACGCGTAGCATCGTCGTTAGAAGGAACTGGATAATCGATCTGCGTAGGATCGCAGTTAGTATCGACCAATGCCACGATGGGAATATCCATGCGCTGTGCTTCCTTCACGGCTATATCTTCTCGCCTAGTATCGATGACAAACATCATTCCCGGTGGTCCATACATGTCGCGTATCCCGCCAAGGGAGAAATCTAATTTCTCGCGCTCGCGATCCATTAAGAGCAACTCCTTCTTGGTATACTTTCCCCTTTGATCGTTATCGCAAAGTAACGTCTCGAGCTTTTTCATGCGCTCGATACTTTTTCTAATGGTTTGAAAGTTAGTAATCATTCCACCGAGCCAACGCTTATGCACGTAATACGCCCCACAACGCTTCGCTTCGTCGACAACAGCGTCCTGCGCTTGTTTTTTTGTCCCAACGAATAGCACAGAACCTCCATTTGCCACGCAGTCTACTATCGCTCGACGCGTGCGCTCCCAACATTGGACCGTTAATGGCAGGCTAATGATGTGAATTCCATTACGAGATGAGTGTATGTACGGTGCCATTAATGGGTGCCATCGACTAGTCTGATGACCAAAATGCGCGCCTGCCTGAAGTAGTGTTTGCAGAGTAATCTCTGCCGCTGGCCGAACCGGTAAATCAGCTTGCTTTGGTTCGCCCGAAGCAGTTTGCACTTTAGACTTTGAAGTTCTCGATTGATTATTTGGATTTCGAGAATCAGATGACTGAGCACTATCGGCAACTTGTGCTCCCTCTTTCCTATTATTGCCGCCCTGTGAATTATTTTCATCAGCATCCAGAGATGATGCTGCTTGTGCTGTACCTTCCAATTTATAAGCTCCTTATGTTCCTTGGTTAATCCGCTCCCTTGCAGTAGAAGTGCACTAAGCAACCACCACTAACCCATTAGCTTTAACATTCAGCTTGAGGTCACCAAAGATTGCGCAAGAGGTGAGTAAAAAAACAATGGTGTATATGCTAGCATGCTATTACACTATATTCAACTGCTGTTGTGATGTATTGTGCGACGCAAGGCGAAATTGCTCTAATCCACGGACAGAAACACTGTCTGCAAATAATGTAATTTTTTCAGAGATTTAGGTAGCGGTTTTATATGAAATCTTCTCGAGAAATTGCCCGTGCCACGGGCGTAGTTGGGATTACGACCTTAGCCAGTCGGATTTTAGGCCTTTTTCGAGACATGATTGTAGCTTCTTATTTTGGAGCTGGCCTGGCTACGGATGCTTTTTACGTAGCATTTAGAATTCCAAATTTATTGCGCAGGCTGGTGGCTGAAGGATCTTTATCGACTGCATTTGTGCCGGTTTTTACACACGAGCTTTCTCAGTCGACGGATGATGCGAGGAAGGCAGTTGGGGCGGTTACCGCCTTTACGTTGTTGCTTACAGTTACACTTACTTTTTTGGGGGTTATATACGCCGAAGAGATTACCGTTCTCTTTGCGCCAGGGTTTGGGCCTGGGACTGAGAAAACTCGGCTTGCGGCCTGGTTGACACAAGTGATGTTGCCTTATGTCGTTTTAGTTAGTTTATTGGCGCTTGCCTCGAGCATTTTAAATTCGCTGGGTTATTTTGCTTGGCCATCTCTTTCTCCAGCCATATTAAATGCGGCCATTATTGTCTGCGTCTTAGCTTCGCCTATATTCCCAACGGAGCCAATTTATGTGCTGGCATTCGCAGTTTTAGTAGGAGGTTTATTCGCACTAATTCCGCAGCTATGCTTGCTAAAGAAGTTAAATTTCGCAATGCATTTATCCTCGCCTTTTCGTTCGAGGGCTGTTAAGCAACTCTGCAAATTGATGTTGCCATCAATACTTAGTTCCTCAGTTTACCAGCTAATGATTTTTATTAACACGCTATTAGCGTCAATGTGCGCTGAGGGAAGCGTTACGTGGCTGTATTATGCCGATCGCCTTTTCCAGTTTCCCTTGGGAATTTATTCGCTCGCCATTGCGACCGCTCTTTTGCCTGCTTTATCCAGACTTGCTGCTAGTGGCGACTTTGATGGCTTGGGTAGGCAGCTAGTCAACATGCTTGCCTGGGTCAGTTATGTAACGATACCGGCCACGGCTGGCTTGATTATTTTCTCTGAAGCGATAGTTAGCACAGTTTATCAACACGGTAGGTTTTCGACTTTAGATGCTCAGGCCACTGCGACTGCTGTAATGGCATTTAGCATCGGCCTTTGGCCGGTCAGTTGTCAAAGCGTCTTGGTGCGGGCCTTTCTTGCTAGAAAGAACTCACTTTTGCCAAGCGTTACTAGCTGCCTGTCTCTGGTCTTAAACCTTCTATTTGCCTTCCTGCTAATGGGGCCTTCTGTGATAGTGCCTGATTCACAGTTTGCAAGCTATCTGGCGTTCTTGCAAAACAAGTTCGCAATCTTTAATTTCGGGCATGTTGGGCTAGCCCTTGCTGGCAGCTTAGGAGCCTTTATTTCATTTTTTACGCTCTTAGCCTTTCGGCATGTAATTGTTCCCAATGCTTCACTAAAAACCATCTCAGTGCCAGTTTTAAAATCCCTACTTGCATCCACCGCTATGTGCCTAGTGATTAAGCCGATTGCATCGCTTAATTGCGCGCCCTGGCTAATGTTAGCGCTGGGAATTCCGCTCGGCATGGCCACTTATTTTATCGCGTCTCTCCTACTCTCCTGCGAGCAATCACATCAGTTATGCCGAATGCTAAAGGCTGTTTTGCCTTCGCGAGCATCCAGCTAAGTGTTCCCCTAAGGCCGCGATTTCAGGGCAAGCTGCGACGTAGCTCCTCAACGGTTTTTCCCAATACTGGATGACGCCACATAGGACGGATTTCCATCATCGGCCCTAAAACAAAAAGTCTCTTGTGCATTTCCAAATGCGGTATAGTGAGCCGTTCCGAACTAATCGTCAGATCGCCACAAGCTATAATATCTAGATCAATCGTGCGCGAAGCCCACTTTAAAATCTGCTTATCTCGATTTCTGCCTAGTTCTATCTCAATCTCTAGTAAGAGATCGAGCACTCGATAAATCTGCATCCGCGTTTCAACAACCATTACCAAATTCAAATAAACAGGCTCTTCATTGGAATCCCGACCACTTGCCACCACAGGCTCCGTCTGCCAAATACTCGAACACGCAACTATTTTACCCAGCCTAGCCTCAACTCTCTTCTTAGCCTCATAAATATTGCTAAGCCGATCACCTAGATTTGAGCCCACCGCAATTACTACTTCCACCGAAGGTATCTCCATAAAAACTTAAGTAGTTGCGATTACTCGAATAAAACTAAGTATGGTTGTTAAATCCCTCATCGCGTTGTAAACTAACAACCCGAGATTTATAGCATTTACAAAAAGGATTTTTGTAAATGCTATAAACAGCAAGTGCGTAAGCACTTGCCAATAAACAACAAATACCGTTTCCAAAAAGTAAAATATTTAACTTACTTTTTGGAAACGGTAT
>JADLFC010000101.1 GCA_020845775.1 Deltaproteobacteria bacterium | reverse complement strand
CGTTTCCAAAAAGTAAGTTAAATATTTTACTTTTTGGAAACGGTATTTGTTGTTTATTGGCAAGTGCTTACGCACTTGCTGTTTATACCATTTACAAAAATCCTTTTTGTAAATGGTATAACTTGCTTTTTGGAAACGGTTTAGGTGGAATAAGTTAATTTGGTCGGAGAAACGACAAACGGTCATTTGGTGGCTAATTACAGTACGATTATACTAAGGTTTCTTCTCGCGGTTTCTTTTATTTGCCTATCAGCTCCGGCTTGTGCCGAGCCACCCTCAAAAAATACCTTGGGGCAAGTAGACATTCGAGATAATCGCAATACTTCTATTGATCTAGAACTAGAGTTTAGCGACCAAAACGGCAATGTGCGAAAGCTTAGAGACTTTGTTCTTAGGAATAGGCCATTTATTATTTTGCCAGTGTACTTTCACTGTCCGCGACTTTGCAGTATTAGTAGCGACGCACTACTAAGAAGACTAAGTGAGAGCCAATTGGAGCTAGGGAGGGATTACAGTGTCTTATCTGTGAGCTTTGACCCAAAGGACAATCCCGCCTCGGCTAAACAAGCACAGCAGAAATATTTAAATAGTCTTGAGCACAAGAAAATGCGCACTCAAGCCTGGCACTTTTTAAGTGGCGCACAAGCGAACATTGATGAGTTAATGCGGCAAATCGGCTTTAATTATCTAGCCGACCCAGAGGGAAGTGAATTTTCTCATGCCTCTACTCTCGTGATTTTTACTCCCGACGGCGTGATTTCGCGCTATTTTTATGGGGTTAGCTATAGTGAGCGCGACTTGCGCCTGTCGTTAATAGAGGCAGGGCGAGGAGCAATTGGCAGTGCAACTGACAAGGTTCTTCTTTATTGCTTTCGCTTTGATACTCTAAGCGGTAAGTATAGCCTTATGGTGATTAAGCTAGTTAGAGTTATTAGCGGTATAATTTTCGGTATACTGGTAAGCGCATTGTTGTTCATGAGAGTTAGGGAAAGACGGAGAGACACTAGCCATGTTTGACTTCATGCCCGAAGCAGTTTCTACCTGGGCGAATAAAGTCGATTGGATAAATTCTCTAATAACTTACATCGCTACTTTTTGCACGGTAGCGATTACAGCAGTAATGCTTTTCTTTGCCGTTAGATTCCGGAGACGCTCGTCTCTCGTGGCAGAAGAAACTCCGCAGCTCACTCATAGCACTTTACTGGAAACCCTGTGGACTGCGATACCAACGGTCATAATTATTTTTGTCTTTTACTTTGGACTGGTAACTTATCAGGAGATGAGGAACCCGCCGCCAAATGCGCTTGAGATTAACGTCGATGCCTACAAATGGCGCTGGGAGTTTACATATCCCAACACAAAAAAATCGCACAATGAGTTAATTGTTCCAGTTAATAAACCAATTCGACTTATAATGACATCGCGCGATGTTTTGCACAGTTTTTTTGTTCCAGTCATGCGCGTTAAGGAAGACGTTCGCCCCGGAGCCTATTCGGTAGCATGGTTTGAAGCAACAAAAGTTGGAGAATATCGCATACTATGCGCGGAATATTGCGGCACTAATCATTCATATATGCAGGCCAAACTAAAAGTCGTAAGTGAAAACTCTTTTCAAGATTTCCTTGCCCGTAGCGAAGTCGGAGAAGTAGTAGCACTGCCACCCTCCGAACTCGGCAAGGAACTTTTTAACCAAAGGGCGTGTGCCCAGTGTCACAGCACTGATGGACGGACTATTATAGGGCCCTCAATGTTAGGTCTTTTTGGCAAGACAGAAACTTTAGATAGCGGGGAGCAAGTGGCAGTAGACGAGGAATACTTGCGCGAGTCAATACTAGAGCCAGGGAAAAGAATTGTAAAAGGTTACCTCAATGCCATGCCTAGCTACAGCGGACAGTTAAGCGAGGAAGAAATTAGGGGCCTCATTGCCTACATCAAGGAATTGCGAAATGACGGCCAAGAGGCTAACAAATAATATGAGGAAATTACTAAATGTCCGAAGCTGAGACAGCAAACGACAAGTTGAATTATTTAAATTGCGAAAAGGGTTTTTTATCCTGGCTTATGTCTATTGATCATAAGCGCATAGGTTTAATGTACATGGCTTCTATGTTCTTGTTCTTTGTCGTGGGCGGCATTTTTGCGTTAGCGGTACGGACAGAACTGTTTAGCCACGGAGAAACTATAGTTAATGCACAAGCCTATAACATACTATTTACGCTTCATGGCGTCATAATGATATTTCTCTTCATCGTTCCCGGCATTCCGGCCACATTGGGCAATTTTCTACTGCCGCTAATGATTGGCGCCAAAGATGTAGTTTTCCCAAAATTAAACCGCTTTTCCTATTGGCTCTATTTATTAGGCGCTATGGTTGCGTTTTTTGCACTTTTTATGAAGCTCGATACTGGCTGGACGTTTTATGCGCCCTATAGCTTGGAAAATTCTAGAGCTGTCATTACAGCTACAAGTGCCGCGTTTATTCTAGGGTTTTCGTCTATTCTCACGGGGCTAAACTTTCTCGTCACTATTCACAAAATGCGAGCGCCGGGGATGCAATGGGGAAGATTGCCTCTCTTTGTTTGGACGCTTTATGCAACGGCTATTCTCCAGGTCGCTGCGACTCCGATTATCGGCATCACCTTATTGCTTTTAATCTTAGAGAATGCGCTAAACATTGGCGTTTTTGACCCCAGCAAGGGTGGGGATCCATTGCTATTTGAACACCTTTTTTGGTTTTACTCTCATCCGGTTGTTTACATCATAATTCTTCCAGCTATGGGCATTGTTAGCGAAATTGTGCCAGTGTTTTCACGAAAACCCATATTTGGGTACAAGGCACTTGTTTATGCTAGCGTAGGGATTGCCGGCATAAGCCTTTTAGTATGGGGGCACCATCTTTTTGTCGCTGGCATGTCGAACTTTGCGCGCTATTTGTTCTCGTTTTTAACCTTCCTTGTTGCCATCCCAACTGCTGTGAAGGTTTTTAACTGGGTAGCAACGATGTATAAGGGCTCGATTTCTTGGGACTCACCAATGCTTTATGCAATGAGTTTTGTTTTTTTGTTTTTAATAGCGGGAACTACCGGCATACACTTGGCTACGCTTGCAACTAATGCGCATTATCACGACACTTACTTTGTAGTGGCGCATTTTCACTACACGCTTCAGGGTGGTGCGGTTGTAGGGCTTCTTGCCGGAATGCACTTTTGGTTCCCCAAAATGTTTGGCAGGATGTTTAACGAAAGTTTTGCTAAATTTTCGTGGCTCGTCCTGTTTATAGGATTTAATGGTACTTTTTTGCCTCAATTTGTTTTAGGGATGCAGGGTATGCCACGGCGGTATTTTGATTATCCCCCTGAGTTTGAAGGACTTCATCGGATATCGACGATATTTTCTTTTGTAAATGGTCTCGGTTACGCAATGGTGCTTGGCAATCTGCTGTATGCTGCTTTTAAGGGGAAATTTGCAACCAGCAATCCTTACCTTTCAAAGTCTCTCGAGTGGCAAACTGATTCACCGCCGATTAAAGATAACTTTGCAGAGATTCCCCGGGTTACTGATTGGACTTATTCTTATGGAGCGACCCAATAATGTCTTCCTCTGAGGCTTCGTTAGCACCTGGAGAGTACCACCACATAGAGCCAGAGCAAGCTTATCACGCTGCAAAATTTGGCATGTGGATTTTCTTAATTACCGAGATTCATTTGTTTGCCGTGTTGTTTTGCGTTTTTGCAGTCTATCGTTTCAAGTATTTAGCTGAGTTTGAAAGACATGCGCAAACACTTGACTGGAAGCTTGGCGGCTTAAATACAATAGTATTGCTCACGAGCTCGTATTTTATGGTGAGGGCTGTCGATTCAGCGCAAAGAGGTCTAAATGGCAACTGCAAGACTTGGCTAAATTTCACATTTCTTTGTGGCCTTATCTTTTTAGCCATCAAAGCTTTTGAGTATGACACTAAGTTTAGCCATTATCTTGGCCCATCGACAAACATATTTTACGGCTTGTATTTTACAATGACTGGCCTTCACGGCGTGCATGTCATTGCGGGCATGGCAGTTATATGGTGGTTAAGAAGTTTGGCAGCAAATAATCGCTTTTCTACAACGTATTACACGCCAGTTGAGGTTAGTGGATTGTATTGGCATTTGGTCGACATAATATGGATTTATCTTTTTCCTCTTCTTTATTTAATCGGAGGAATTAAGTGAATGACTAGGAGAGCAACCGAATGGTATCCCCTGGGCGATGGTTCTCTTTTAGCTGAAGAGGCTGACAAGAGTTTGGGCCACGTTGTAGGAAGATCGACCTATCTATGGGTCTTTGGCGCTTTAATCATTCTCACAGGCATTAGCGTTTTAGTTGCTAATGTCGATTTGGGAGTTTTTAATTTATTTTTTGCCATCTTCATTGCAAGCATTAAGGCAGTCCTGGTCGCTTTGTTTTTTATGCATGTAAAGTGGGAAGGCAAACTAATTTGGATAACAGTCTTCTACACAGTAATCGTCGTCGCCTTGCTAATAGGTGGCACGGTGGGAGATTTTTATCTAAAAGCCAAGGAAGACCCAATTAGAGCTAGCGACGGTGCCAATATTAGTCATCAACCCCTACCTACGGTACAACCCTTAACCCCGTAGGCGCATTAGGAGCTTTGGTGTCCAATGAACTGCGAATTACTAATGCTACGCCGACTACCTCGCTCCAGACTGTTGTTGCTGGGGCTGCGATATTACCCACACCGGTGCTTTGAATAGCGCCACTTAAAAGCAGTTTGCCATCTCTGGGATCATACCACTGATAAGCATAGCTCCCTGAAGGAAGGCTTATTTTTACAGGCGTTGTGGTTTTAGTACCCCAAAAATAAGCTAAGTATTCAGAACCTGGCTTGGCAATAAGCTGTTTATTTGTTCCCGAAGGTCCTTGAGTTATCAAAGAATCGTATTCATTGCCGTTTGCGTCGACAGGGGACATATTCCAGAATTTGAGTGACTCGACAATAGTGCGCAAGGTTTTTAGTCTTTTGGCACCTGCCACCCAATCAGGGTGTGTCAAAATTCTACTGCTATCATCTTCGTAGAGCGCAAAATAACCACCAGACAAAAACACACCCCAGGCCGCTAGAGTTTGCGGGTCGAGGTCAGCGCCATAGAAGTCTCCGGATTCGTTATTGCTTAAAACCTTATTTTTAGTCTGAGCATTATGGAAAAAATCGGAAAGTTCTTGCGGAGAAGGACGCCTGGAACGAGTCAGATGAAAATTCATTATGTCAATATATGCTTCATTCCAGAAATACTTTATGCCGCCGGTGCCGCTCCATCTATCGCTGTGGGCGGAAACTAGGCGTGGCGTTGATGAATTAACGTAATTAGCCCAGTGCTGCTGCCAGGGATAAACGCTATCAATGTTTGCACTGTTCGGAAATTCATTGTCTATCTCAAAATAAACGTTATTGAAACCGCCAAGTTCGGTTACTGTCTTGTTAATTAAAGCTTGTTGGTAATCTCTCAATGTTTTGCCAGTGTTCGATAGTGCCGGATAGTCAAGATTAAAGTACTGGGGAATGAAATGACCACTTGCGTTGGCGCTGAAAACTCCGTTGACGTTGAAGGCTTTGTTTTCAGCGCTGCGGAAAGCTGTGGAAGCCCAGTCCCCGGCATTATCCAGATTGTTGGCTGCAAATATCGTCACCTCCACTACTATGTTTCGATTTTTTGCAGCGGTTATAAACCCTCGCACTCTCTGCCAATAGGTCGCATTCCATTGATTTAAGTCATGCTTGCCGTTAGCATAGGCCCAAGGAGATAAAAAAGCTTCGCCTCCAAACCAGCAATAAATCCAGATGCGCGTCTTGTTAATCCCATACTGGACAAACTTATCAAGCACTGCATTGTAATCAATAGATGGATCAACGGCCAATTCCTGAGTATCAAAGCCAACAAGGTATTTATACTGGCCATCATAAGTAAACCATCGCCCAGAACGCTGTAGCCCTGTTCCGATTTGGGCCTCGGCCGCGGAAAAAAATAAGGCAATGAGAGCGAGCAACATCGCAAAAACAGTAGAAAAGTATTGCACTTTCTTCATGGCATCTATCCTTATTAATTGAGAACGAATTTCTAGCATTTATTGTCCTGAAGCTTGCAAATCGACCAGTGAAGGCCACTAGCAATGAATCGACCACTTTGAGCCACGTCCGGTAACTCAATATGAGGCATTGCGCGATAATGAAAGCATTCAATGTTATTGAATAGCAAAAAACATACCAATAAGATATCAGCTAAAAACCCTTGCAGGTAACTGAGTAGTACTAACAAAATGTTCCGAACACTGCGCACTTTTTTTATAGCGGCGTATTCCTTTGTGCGCGTTGCCGGAATGCATATACGTGAATTGAGGATGACGTGACTATTATGCTATTAGAATTAATCTAGTAACTTTTGGTCATTATTGGGCGTGTTTTCGGGCAAGCTAAACCGTTTCCAAAAAGTAAGTTAAATATTTTACTTTTTGGAAACGGTATTTGTTGTTTATTGGCAAGTGCTTACGCACTTGCTGTTTATACCATTTACAAAAATCCTTTTTGCAAATGGTATAAACAAACTAAAATGCCGAAGGCGAGATTTGAACTCGCACGTCCAAAAGGACACGGGTTTTTGAGACCCGCATGTCTACCGGTTCCATCACTTCGGCAAGGGCAAGTTGCTCTCTATACATCACGTCCAAAAATTACGCTAGTGTAAGGTGTCCTATATTTTTCGTGCTTAAATGGTTTTTATAAAGTCCATTACGCCTTGGTAGCATCAAAGATATATGCCACTTTCCTTAGTTCGACCTAAAAGGGATTTCGCTTTATGACGCAAGAAACTGAACACGAACAAATACTTACAGAGACAGAGGTCTCAATGTTGACCACTACCTTAGGCGATCTAATCTGTGCGATCTCCGACGCAGCCAAAGAAGCCATGGTTGGCGAGGAGGATTTGGCCAAAATTACGCAGATTATATTAACCCACATATTAAATCGAAAAGCTTAGACTCTGCGATCTATACCGTTTCCAAAAAGTAAGTTAAATATTTTACTTTTTGGAAACGGTATTTGTTGTTTGTTGGCAAGTGCTTACGCACTTGCTGTTTATACCATTTACAAAAATCCTTTTTGTAAATGGTAT
>JADLFC010000100.1 GCA_020845775.1 Deltaproteobacteria bacterium | reverse complement strand
AATACCTGCTAGTAATGATTAATCGGCCCACAATGATTGCCCAAAAATAATGCTATACTAAGCTCAAGTCTAGCAACTTCACTCCCTCAGTCCCGACTTTTCACCAAGCTCGACCGAAAATCAACTAATTGGCAACAAAACACTGCGTCTTTTTCGATCATATCCGCATCGATATTCATAGATAGGAATACAGAATAACGGAGCTCAAAGGCAAACTTGAGTTTTTCGATGGACAATGACGGTTTCGAGAGTAAGCTCAGTAATATTAGCGCAATTATTTTCAGAGAGTGGGAAGCAAGGGTTTGCCACGATTATCTCTACTGGGCGGCGAATGGCGCTAAGAGCGATGAAGATATGTGGAAAAGCGCGAAGCGCGACTTTGATCTCCTTTCTCAAAACCTTGGCAATGGAACGTTTAGCGACAAAAAAGCCCTGGAGATTGGTTGCGGTGTTGGCAGGTTGCTTCGCCCAGCAAGTAAAACTTTTAAGCACATTACTGGCTTAGACATTTCTTTAACAGCAATCAATAGAGCAAAAACATTTCTCTCAGATTGCCACAATGTAGACCTGCTCGAAGGAAACGCCGCGGACTTACCGACTATTAATGACGCTGAAATAGACTTAGCGTACAGCTTTGACGTCATCACTCGAATGCCAACTGCGATATTCGCTGGCACTCTTACTGCGCTATCGCGCGCAATAAAAAACGACGGCCTAGCCTTGCTTCACCTATATATGGGTTCTTCGGTCCACAACACTGTTATGCAGGATACCATGGCAGTTAGAAGCTACTCAGTGGGTTCGTTAAAAGACGCTTGCGAGGCCGCTGGATTTGCCCTCCTATCCATTAGAGGAATCCCATTTGCGCCTGACGACGCGATAACTGAAGAACAAAACAATTCAGCTCCCTACATAGTGGTTCTAAGAAGAACCGGCGCTCCTTCGGCTAAACCCTATGCTATAGAACGACTCCTAAATACTGGCTTTGAACAAGAGGCACCGCTCGACTGGCCCGGCTCACGTACACAATATTTGATGTGCATAGCCCGAGCTACCGAGCACATGGAAGCAAAACACTTTAAACTGGCACAAGAAACTTTAGAATTTGCGCTTGCCAATTACACTGCTCCAGAAACTTCCACTTTGGAAATACTTAAACGCCTGCGCTCTAGCAATGCCGCCAGCCTAAACCTCTCTCCTACAATTGCCACACCACAGCCTCCCTCACTTTCCTCCAGCAGCACCATCTCGCTACACTCCCAGGTATTTAAAAATAATCTAACAGCCCTAGAACAACGCTTTCCTGCCATCGCCAGCATCCTAGCACACCTAACCGCCGCAGAAGCCGTAAGCGCAAGACAGAACTCTAAGGGCGATACAGTGATATTCTCCGGAACAACACCACTAGACCAAATGGAGAATCCTAAGAGAGCAGCGGAGGTTTGGGCAGAGCGCACTCTAAATAGCGCCGATGCGCAATCGGCAGAACAAATACTAATAATGGGTTTTGCCACTGGCTACCACTTAGACGCATTAGCCTCTCGGTCGAGCAAAGCTCTCCACGTAGTAGAACCAAATCCGAATGTTCTATGCGCGATAATGCAGGCGCGCGATTGCAGGCACATCATAACTCGCCTGTCATCGCTATCAATATCGCTAGACAATTTTAAGAACGCAATTGATACATATCCAGAACTCCGCTTTGCCTACCTTGCACTTCACCCACAAACTCAAGTAATGGAAGGAGAAACGATTAGAGAATTTCGCCGACACTGGCTGTCGGAAAGAGCCTGGAAGGAGCTTAGGCCATCGATTGCAGTAGTAGGCCCACTTTATGGCGGCTCGCTACCCATTGCCCGATACATAGCTCATGCGCTGCTTGCAAGCGGCCAACGCGTGCAATATTTCGACTTACAAGCCTTTCATCGCGGATATACGCATATTCGACAACTAGTCAACAAGAGACATCGCGTGAACCTGCTCGAGAACAAATACGTCGAAATGCTCTCCGACTTCGTAGTTGAGGCTACAAACGAACACCCAATAGACATTCTCATTTGCGTCGCCCAAGCTCCTCTGTCGGCACGAGCACTTAGCGAGTTCCGCAAAAGAGGAATTATTACCGCCATGTGGTTTGTGGAGGATTGCGACCGGTTCACCACTTGGCAACAGATTTCTCGCTACTACGATTACATGTTCTTAATACAAGATGGGGAATATTTAAAAAGGGTAAAAACCGCCGGCGCTGCACACGCTTTCTACTTGCCAGTGGGCTGCTCACCATTAGTGCACAAGCCGCTTTCCCTTACACCCGACGAAGTAACTCGCTGGGGCTCCGATATTTCCTTTGTAGGGGCTGGATACAACAATCGCCAGCAAGTCTTTTCGCGCTTCCCCAGCTCCAATTTTAAGATCTGGGGGACAGAATGGCCCTCCGGCCGACCATTCGACCGTTTGGTTCAAGAAAAGGGACGGCGCCTCGAGCCGGAAGAATACGTAAAAATATTTAACGCATCAAAAATTAACATCAACCTCCATTCCTCTAACGAAAGGGACGGAATAGAGCCTTTTGGCAATTTTGTTAATCCCCGCACATTTGAGTTAGCTTCCTGCGGGGCATTCCAGTTGGTCGACAATCGCAGTCTGTTACCTGAGCTATTCAAGGCTGACTATGAGGTAGCGACTTTTTCAACGCTTAAGGAGCTTTCTGAAAAAATCGACTATTACTTGAATCATCCAGAGGAGCGCCAAAGAATGGCTTCAGCCGCTCGCAAACGAGCTCTCGAATGCCACACGTATGAACATAGAATGCGCTCGCTATTGGGTCACATATATGCAGATAACTTCGAGTTTTTTAGAGCAAAACAGCAGTCCGGTGCTTGGCCTGGATTAATGCGCGCCGCTGTAAAATTTCCCGAACTATCAAAACGCGTAAACGACGCTTACCAGCAAGGCAGAGAGCCGAAACTCGATTCGCTAATTGTCGATATTCAAACCTCTAATGGAGCACTTAGCGAGACGGAACAAAAATTGTTGTTTCTTCACCACGTAAGGCAGCACACTACCTATGTCAACAAACTGCGCGAAGGCGAATAACATTCTTCTAGTTGCCATAACTCGCTTGGGGGATTTGCTGCAAGCATCGCCTACTATTATTGGGCTTAAGCAAGAAAATCCAAATGCCAAAATTACTGTGGCAGTAGATAAGCAATTCGCAGCAATTTGTAATGGCATTCCCGGCGTTGACGACACGTACGTTATGGACATGTCGATGATATGTCGCTGTCTGGAGCGCGAGGGCGAAGGAATTGTTAGCGCGTATGCCTATATCACCGAGGTGCTCGAGGAGCTGCGCTCGCGCAATTTCGATTACTGTTTAAACATGTCGTCGTCCGGCTACACAGCTCTAATGCTAAAGATGCTTGGCATTAAGGAGAGCCGGGGCTGGATTGCCGACGATGAAGGCTATCGCCTTATATCTAATCCCTGGTCAATGCTTTTTGCCGCCTTTGTATACCATTCTAATAGAGACTACAACTCCCTTAACTTAGTAGACATTCTGAGGTGCTCTGCTGGCGTAACCGCACACCCGGACAGGTTGATGTACGACATCCCAGAAGAGGCGAGCGCGAGCGCCGTCACTTTTTTAACTGAAAACGGCATTGCGCACGGTGGCCCTCTTATTTGTCTGCAAGCGGGGGCCAGTCAGGAGAAGCGCCAATGGGAGCCGCGCAAATTTTCTGCTTTGCTAAAACTCTTAGTGGAAAATCTAAACGCTCGAGTAATAATGACGGGAACAATTCAAGAACTCCCCATAGTAAACCAAATATTAAAAGGATACTCGCATCAGCAGGTGGTAAGTGCAGTAGGTCGCACTAACTTGGATCAACTTAGCGCCTTGCTAAAAAAAGCCGATGTATTAATCACTGGCGATACCGGCCCAATGCATCTAGCAGTTGCCGTTGGCACTCCCGTAGTAGCACTCTTTCTCGCCTCCGCTCTGGCCTTTGAAACTGGCCCTTATAGTGAGGGCAATTTTGTCATTCAGCCACAATTGTCTTGTTGCCCCTGTAATCCAAATTTTCCTTGCTCTCGGCCCGATTGTCATGACCAAATCTCTCCCGAACTAGTTTTTGAAGTAACAAAACTTCGCCTCAATACTCCGATGGGCGAGGAGAAAAACATACACATACCCATTAATCTCGCAAACCCCTCAGAAGTCATGGTCTATCGCACCGCATTTGATGCGGACGACTTTTTAGAATTCATTCCACTAAACAAAAATATCGCGGCGATGAGGAGCGGCAGCACAATGCGCTTTTTCGACGCCGCTCGCAATGCCTATCGCGCTTTGTGGAAGGAGCAGTTCTGCCAAATTGCAGCAAAAGTTCCCAGCATAGAAAGCCCCTCTAAATCGCTAGCTGCTAAGCCGCTTCACAGCGAAGTTCGCCATGGCTTAGAAGCGATTCAAGCACACGCCGCACGCGGTAGAGAATTGATAGAGGAGCTAAACAAACTAATTATCGACATTAATAGTCCCCCTTCAAAACTAGGCGCAGTTAATGGGGAGATAAACGAAAACAATAGAGAAATTGAGGAGTTAGGGCTAACATACCCCATAGCTGGGGCGCTCGTGAGGATGTTTATCATGGAGAACCAAAACTTGCGTGGAGACGATCCGCTAGTTTTAGCATCACAACTTAGAGGGCTTTATGAAAGTCTTTATTTAAGGACTGAGAAGTTTGACAAATTGTTCTCGCATTATTTGCAGCAGCAATAAGTAAGCTGCCGTAAAATATTTTAAGGATATTTTAACGGGGAGTGTAAAAACGCCATGATTAGCGTTCAAGTTAATGGTCAGGCTCTTGCCGCTGACTATAGCAGAATAACCACCATGCCCGATCTGGTGGAGTTTATTAAAGCTAATATCGACCCGGACTCCATAATTGTCGACCTCGCTATTAGCAATAAACCCCTTAGCGAAATAGATTGGCGCGTTCCCCTTAGCGTCCAAGGTGACAGCATCATGCAGGTTAGCACCGCTAGCAAGGAAGAATACCTAAAGCACCGCTTGAGCATATCAATTGAATACGTTGACAAAATAACCGAAGAGTTTCGAATCGCACGAGAAAATTTTCAGAATGGCAGAGTAATCGATGGAAATGGCAGCATTAGCAAAGCTGTAACCGATCTAGAAGCCTTTTTGTCCTGGTACAACACCGTTATTCTAATGTTACCAGAAGCAAGGCAAGCTAGTGTAAAAAACGGCTATAGCGAAAAAATAAAAGACATCACCAGCACCTGCGATCAGCTCCTACAACAACAACTCTACCAATCCTGGTGGGCTATAGGCGAAACTCTAGAACAACGCATGGAGCCAACGCTGGGCGAGCTAAAAACCTACTGCCAAGAAATTTCCCAGGGACAATTGGTTTAAAGAAGCTCGCGTTTGCGAGTCTTGATTTTTCCGACTAATTTCTGTATAAAGTGCTGCGGCAAGCTGCCAAGCGGCGATTAAGCGCCTTTCAAATACTTAAGTCAATTGTAGTTATTGTT
>JADLFC010000099.1 GCA_020845775.1 Deltaproteobacteria bacterium | reverse complement strand
TTAGCTTCGGCGGAGATTATACGTAGATGGTGTCGCCACAATTTCAGCTTAGGATTTGTACGCCGCGCGGCGAATTATTTAGTGGATTAGTAACAGAGGCCATTCTTCCTGGATTGGATGGAGAGGTAGGGGTGTTGGCGGGACATAAAAACTTCATAGGTCTTTTGGGCACAGGGGTTTTAAAGTTGGTGAGAGATGGGGATGATTATTGGTTTATGTTAAGTGTTGGGGTTTTTGAAATGCGTGGCGGCGCTTTGACAGTTTTAGCAGAAATTGCCGAACCCGCTAGCGAAATAAATAACCAATTAAACGCCGAAAGGGTTAAGGAGCTAGAGAGTAGTATTTCTAGCATGAGTTCCTATCTAGATGATTATGCTCAACTAAAAGTTGAGTACGACAGAGCAAGTGCGCGCCTTGAAGCTTATCGGCGAACTCATCTAGTCAATTAATAAAAAATGGACAATTCAGAGGAGCCAATCTTGAGGTCGCTAGTCGGTCGCAAGGTTTTGGTGACAGGTGCGGGAACTCGCATTGGTCAGGCCATTGCCATTGCCCTGGCGCGGGATGGCTGCGATGTCATAGTTCACTACTGCACGAACCGCGCAGGTGCGGAGGAAACTGCAGGGAAAATTAAGAGCTACGGCAGGCAAGCCGTTTGTTTTTCGGCGGATTTTCGTCAATTTGAAAGTATTAAAGATTTAGTAGACAAGTCCGTTCAGGTTTTTGGCGGGTTGGACGCTTTAGTAAACAGCGCTAGTGTGTTTCCTTTAGCAGGGCGTAGAGATGGAGAAAGTGACTTGTCGCACGAGACGATTGAATCTTGGAATTTATCTCTCGATGTAAATGCACGTGCACCGTTTTTTCTCATACAACACGCCTCTCCGTTTCTAAAAAAAAGCACTGACGGCTGTGTGATAAATATCCTCGACACTTCCGTATCCGATCCTTTCGTTTCGCGCGCGTCTCACAGCGTAAGCAAAGGTGCCTTGGCTAGCATTACAAGACTTGCTGCTAAAACATTTTATCCAAAAGTTCGCGTAAACGGCTTAGAATTAGGTCATATACTGCCGTCGCCCGATATGTCGGCAGAAGAGATAGCTCAACAAAAATGGGGCGGTGTATCAAATGTAGCCGAAGCAGTTATTTTCTTGCTAAAGAACGGTTTTATGACGGGCGAGATTCTTCGCATGTGCGGCGGAAAATTATTGTTGGGCGACAGGACAGCAACGGTATCTGCTCAGTGAATTGTCACGTTGTCACTGGGCGGCTTTTTTATCTCGGCGAAAAAAACTTTTAATGAACTAAGCAAATCCTTTTCGTTTTTTTCTAGCTGGCTTTTTATTTGAGCAATTTTTTGAGAATAATCTTTTTTACTCCAGGAGGGGAGCTCTTTGCCAGCCAGTTCTCGCTTGTTAGAAACTTTTCTAAACGCCTCGTCCGTCTTGAGTAATAGCAACTGAATTTCTGCGCGCTCTAATAGTAAGTGTTCAATTTTCGGCAGAATAGCAATACTCCCGCCTATTTCCTCGGCAGCTATTAGGCAACGACTAAGGATTGTTTGGTTGTGATCCTTAGCCGCAGTAATGAGCTCGCGATTTTTACAGGCATCGAAGACAAATGCCTGCTCCAACACGCGCAATGCACTTTCGTATTGGTTTGCCTCTATAAAAACATCGGCCGCCATTATCTTGCTTTCCGCCTTGCGAAACCTTAAAAGATTTCTGCCTCCCTTTAGAATAACGGCGACTTCTCGAATTAGCAGATAAGCGAAATATGCAAGCAAGCATATACCAGCTATGCCAATAACTATTGCTACTATGAGGTTTATTAAAGACATTTATGTTAGAATCTTGCGACAGCCTGCCAAAATATTTTGATGACTATAATAGCCACATGGTACCGCCTCAAATAATATTATGCAAAGACTATAGAGAAGCAAAAAAACAAATTCATAATTAATAGTTTTAAACGTGACTATTTTCGTATATGCTAGAAATTAGTCGTGACTTTATTCACCTAAATCGAAAAACAGTTTCTTGTGTTTAGCTAACTATGCGATATTTAAGGACTAATATCGAAGCAGATCTTGCTCAGAAAATGGTGTTTTTGGGCGGCCCGCGGCAAGTTGGAAAGACAACCTTAGCTCTTTCTCTGCTAGGGCCAGATGCCAATGAAAGCCATCCTGCTTATCTAAACTGGGACGCTACGGAGGATAGGAGCAAAATACTAAAAGGCCAACTTCCTTCTAAGGGGAACTTGCTAGTTCTTGATGAGATTCACAAGTACAAGCCTTGGAGAAACTTTGTAAAGGGCCTGTATGATAAGCATAAGTCCACCTTAAGGATTCTAGTTACTGGCTCCGCAAGACTTGATTATTACCGCAAAGGCGGTGACTCACTACAGGGCAGGTACCATTACTTGCGCCTGCATCCCCTATCGCTGATGGAGATCGGCGGCGCAGCAAGTCTTAAAGATCTTTCGCTATTGCTTAAGTTCGGCGGATTTCCTGAGCCTTTTTATAAGGGAGAAGAGACTTTTCTTAGAAGATGGCAGCTAGAGCGAACAGAGCGGGTTGTGCGCGAGGATTTGAGGGATTTGGAAAACGTAAAAGAGCTTTCGCTTATTGAACTCCTAGCGGAGAGATTGCCAGCATGTGTTGGAAGCCCTATCTCGGTACAGAGCCTACGCGAAGATCTCAACGTTGCTCATGAATCAGTTGAGCGATGGATAAAAGTTCTCGAACGGCTTTATTTTTGTTTTCGCATTCCTCCATATGGCCCTCCGAGGATTCGCGCTGTAAAGAAAGAACAGAAACTCTATATGTGGGATTGGTCGCTGGTGGAAGAAGAAGGGGCCCGATTTGAAAATCTCGTTGCCTCCCAGCTCTTAAAATATTGTCACTTTAGACAGGATACTGAAGGGCACAAAATGGAGTTGAGATATATTCGCGATCGCAACGGTCGCGAAGTTGATTTCGTAGTTCTAAAAAAAGGAAAAGCGCTTTTTGCCGTTGAGTGCAAAATTAACTCTAAGACAGCTAGCCCACATTGCGCTTATTTTCGCCAGAGAACTGACATACCCTCCTTTTATCAAGTGCATATAGATGAGGGCGACTTTGGGCGAGCAGAAACGGACACCCGAGTGTTGCCGTTTGCGTTATTCTGTAGAGAGTTATGTCTGCCTTAAAAATGAGTGCCTTGCCATATAGACAAATGATTTACGCCGATTACAATTCAACAGCGCCGGTTTTAAAGAGCGTCGCTGAGGTTATGCAGCCGTATTTGGCTGAGTGTTTTGGAAACCCAGCAGCGGATTATTGCAGGCTAGGTGTTGTTGCAAGGGACGCCCTAGAAGAGGCTCGTTTAAATTTAGCGAGGCTGCTTTCAGCTAATGGCGAAGAGGTAGTTTTTTTAAGTGGGGGAACGGAGTCCTGTTTTCATGCCTTAATGGGTGCTTATCTCGCGAGGCCCGAAAAAAAACACATCATTACCTCTGCCGTTGAGCACGCGGCGGTTTTAAGAACAGTGGAGCTACTCGAGCGGCCACCTTTTAATTGCCAAGTTACCTATCTAGCGGTTGACAGGCACGGCGTAGTCTGTCTCGATGAATTAGCCAAGGCTATTCTGCCTAAGACCGGCATCGTTAGCATAATGCTTGCAAATAATGAGACGGGTGTCGTTATGCCAATTGCTAGAATTGCTGAGGTGTGCAGGCAAAGTGATATAGTATTGCATACTGATGCCGTACAAGCAGTTGGCAAGATGCCCGTAAACTTTCGCGAATTGGATGTTGATTTGCTAAGTGTGTCTGGTCACAAATTTGGCGCGCCTAAAGGCATAGGCGCACTGCTCGTTAGAGATGCTGCTTTGTGGAGGCCAGTGGTAGTAGGAGGAGGACAGGAAAATGGGCGTCGTGGCGGAACGCCAGCGGTAGCGTTAGCTGTGGGTTTAGGGCAGGCGGCCGTTAAGGCAGATGTGTTTTTAAGAGAAAATGGCGAGGAGAAGTCGTCGAGCGTTATCGAAGCGTTTGAAAGTTGTCTCAGAAAAGAGATTTCTGGATGTTTTATAAATGGAAGCGGTGCGACTAGGCTTTCAAATACGAGTAGTGTTGTTTTTGGGAATATCATTGCGAAACAACTTGTGGAAAATCTTAGTAGTAGAAATATAGTTATTTCAGCCGGAGCGGCTTGTAGTGCGGCGAAATTAGACCCTTCGCATGTGCTTAGAGCTATGGGGTTAAGCGATATGGAATGCATGTCTACAGCTAGAATTTCTTTCGGGCCAAACGCCACGCTAGATGAAGCTGTATCTTTAGCAAAGGCTTTAGCAGAAGAGGTCAACGCGCTGCGCAATGCCGCGAAGGACGAGGTTAGTAGGCGTTTATGCTAGGAGTTCGGAAGAAGAAGGAGATGCAGGCAATGGCAGGTAGCGCAAATCCAAAGCCATTTACGGGGGTTTTGTTGCTAAATATGGGAACTCCCGATGCGCCGACATATAGCGCCGTTTTTAGATATTTAAGAGAATTCTTGTCCGACCCACGCGTTGTTGAAAATCAGGGTTTAAAATGGAAGCTGCTTTTGTATGGAGTTATTTTGCCATTTCGCTCGCGGCGGTCTGCCAAGTTTTATCGAGAGATTTGGACAGATACAGGCTCGCCTCTACTAGTTAATACCAGATTGCAAGCTGAAAAATTGCAAGAAGTATTGCAGAGGGATTTAGCAAACGAATCTTTTAAGGTCGAATTTGCGATGCGATACGGCAATCCTTCAATCGCACAAGCTTTGGCACGCTTTCAATCTCTTGGCATTAGTCGCTTGTTAGTATTGCCACTGTATCCGCAGTATTCCGCTACTACGACGGCTTCGTGTTTTGACTTAGTCGTGGAGGAGTTGAAGAGATCTAGAAACATTCCAGAGTTTCGGATGAAAATGAGTTTTTTTGCTGACGAAAACTACATTGCAACGCTTTCTAAATCTGTTAGCGACTATTGGGCTAAGGATGGGGAGCCAGAAAAACTGCTCATTTCTTTTCATGGCTTGCCAAAAAGTTATTCCGATGCGGGAGACCCATATCTTCAACAATGCCAAAGAACTGCTTTTTTGTTAACGGAGAGCCTGTCGCTTGCTAAGGAGCGCGTAGAAGTTACTTTTCAATCGCGCTTTGGGCGGCAAGAATGGCTTAAGCCTTATACGGATGAACGGCTTAAAAGTTTGGCACGTAGCGGAGTAAAATCGGTGGATGTGATATGCCCAGGATTTACCTCTGATTGCCTAGAAACCCTGCACGAAATCGACAAGGAAAATCGCGAAATGTTTCTTCACGCCGGCGGAAGCAAGTTTCGTTATCTTAAGGCAGTAAACTATAGCGATAGTTTTATTGAGGTTTTAGGTGGCATGGTATTGCGCATGGCTGGTCGCTAAACGGATAAGCCGCCCTTTTATACCCTTTACAAAAAGCATTTTTGTAAAGGGTATAAAAAGCAAGTGCGTAAGCACTTGCCAATAAACAACAAATACCGTTTTTAAAAAGTAAAATATTTAACTTACTTTTTGAAAACGGTATAAAGGCGCGAAGCATGGTTAGCTTATCAGAGCTAGTAAGTGATGGCGTTACACAACCTAGATCTCACGGGAATCTTCTCGCTATCGCGGAAATAGCTGCCATAAATGCATCTTAGTTATATGGAGATAGATGTTGGCTAGTCATAATGGGGTTAAAGCCAGGTTTGCGGATTGCTCTGATGGATTAGTTGCACGGCCTTTTG
>JADLFC010000098.1 GCA_020845775.1 Deltaproteobacteria bacterium | reverse complement strand
TGAATATTATCAATCAGAATGGGAAATAGGATGAAGTTGTCAATAGGTTATTCATCGGTTATACTTAAAAACATGGAAACTAAGTCATTTAAAGCGATAAAAGAACAGTACCCCAATGATGATGATTATCTTGTGCTCGTTGATTGCGAAGGACGTGAATTGGATACCGGCGAGTATGAGGTTCTCGGCGCAAAATATGTTCATGTTTATAAAACTGCGAAAGAGATGTATGACGCATATAAAGATCTTTCAAAAAAACTTCCAAATGTTTATTTCGTCCCACCGCAATACAAAAACTCCTTTATCATGGAGCAGCGACAATCAATGCGTATTGGCAGGCAGTAGAGCAGATGAGGTTTGAGCTTAGAGATGACTTGCTTTACCTTCCAATAACTATCTTTTACGACCGAGAGATAACCTTTACTGGAGTTATTGATACCGGTTCTGCTGGAACAGTTATTGAAGTTGATGACGTTAGCATTGACTTTCTTTCACGTAATGCTCGTCCCATAAGAATGGTTGGTGTCGGTGGAATACAAGAGGGGTTTGCTCAGACTTTATCAGTTGTTTCTCTTGGAGAGTTTTCTGTAAAGGATTTTGAAATTGAGTTTTGTAATCTTAAAGACGATTTTGGTTTTGATGCTATCATCGGAAGCAACTTGCTCAAGGCACTGGGAGCAGTAATTGACTACACTACTTGTGAGATCACTTTTAAAAAGTGATCGGGGACAGCACAAGTTTTCTTAGATTTTGGCGGCTTCCCGCTTAATAATGGGTAGAGGTCTTGCCACAAAAGCTGCCTATACAAGACGAAGGCGCACGTCTCGCGGGTGGTTCTAGTGGTTAAGTCGCTGGTTGATGGCGTGGCGACGAGCTTTTGCTTATTAGGAGACTAAAGTGCATGAGAAAAGAAATATCTTCCAAAATATTCCACACGTTAATGACCTCGTGCTTGGTTGCGCTGTCCTTGGCGCTACTTGTGCCTAATGCGCTAGCGCAGGGCACCCCTGTGTGGCAGCCAGTTCCGATAGTAACAAAGGCCCAGCGGACGGCCGGCTTATCCGGCGGAGAGGGAATGCAACAGATCTACTCCTTGGAAATCTCCAAGAGCAACCCTGCGATCATGTACGCCGGAACAGATGTTTTTCCCATATATAAGTCCAGTGATTCAGGTGTGTCATGGAAATATGTCGGAGGTGAGATCGACGCGGCGGGCGGCTGTAGGAGCATTGCCATCAACCCAACCAATCCCGATTTGGTTGTTGCCGCTTGCGGGCCGACGAAATGGTTTTCTGGCACCAGCAGTGGTTTTTACAAAACTTCAGACGGAGGCAAAAACTGGGCGAAAGTTCTTAAGGTAAAAATAGATGTGTATGAAAAAGGGGGTTGGGTCGAATGGACATCGCCCGCCACGCTTTATGCGGGCACACAGGAAAATGGGTTATGGAAATCCACGAATTATGGCGATACCTGGACACAGGTAAGCCTTGCCGAACTGAACAATGACAGTATAAGCATGATTCGGGTTCATCCCGACAATGCCGATATCGTATACATTGCCTCTGCTACTGATTCAAAACTGTACAAACTAACGAATTCGGGAACGACTATTGCCCAAACAGGAACTGGATTGCCCGCAGCTACTTACTACCGAGTAGAAATCCTCGGCAACCGTGATACTAATTACACAAACGATACGGTTTATGTCGCTGTCGGAACTTCAGGCATTTATAAATCCACCAATAGCGGAGCAAGCTTTACTCCCTCAAACGGAACATCTCCAAATAACTTGCCGATTGGAGCGAACAAATTTAGATCCTTATCCGTAAGTCCCGTAAACGGACGATTATATGCTGCCTTATGGACGCACCAAATTTATTATTACAGTTCCGACGGGGGAAGCAATTGGTATAGAACGACGTCGTATGATGAGAAAAACGCTGACGGTTGGGTAATTGGTTCTTTGCGTCAATCAGGAATGGAAGTTAACGGGGAATACTGGTCTAAGCCTTTCGCTCCTCACCCGACACTAGCGAACGTGGTATTGACGTCATCGGGTCAGGTTATCGTGAAGTCAACCGATGGAGGAGTGAACTGGAGATACTCTAATACCGGAAGAAACCAAATTAATGTGGGTTGGGGTATTGATTACACCGATATGAATTCAATTGATTTTGATCCGGCCAATTCAAAAAGGTTCTCTGTGCATTCCATGGATAATGGCACATTCGTTACAGATGACGGCGGGGTTACGTTTAGAAGTGTGAATATCCCTGACAGACACGCTACCGTCTATAGTAGCAGCGGAAATCTTCTAAACGCCGATGGCATCAATGCTACCTCCGGAGGAAGAAGAGGCAATGTTATGGTGACGACAAACGGCGGCTGGGACAATAGGCAAATAATCATCAGCCGCAATATTGACCAAGCAGTACCCACATGGACACCGTTAACCGAAACGGCAAAAAGTTATACTTATCACAACATAAGATTCCATCCTCAGAACGCAAATATTGTGTATGCGGAGAATTTCAGATTCGACAATCTTCAGTCTAGCAATGCTTACGTAACCTTAAGTAAACCCGTAAGAGCCGTTTATCCCGATAACGGGGACACCGTTTACACTTTATATCCAGTAGGCGGCACCGTCGCCCGGATTGAACGATCGGACGATCGGGGCAAGACCTGGACCAGAAATACCTACGCCAATCCCTCGGTTCAATACGCGGATGTTCCCATTGGCACCTCAAGTACTAAAATTGGCAAGTTTGCGGCAAAGCCAGGGAATAGAGACGTGTTGTATATTCCTTCAAGCGGCTTCGGTTTAAATATAATCAACGGCAATCAAAGATCGCTTAAGAATAGCGCAGCAGGTATTACTGATTTCAGCGGCGGTTGGGGGCTGGTCGCAGTCGATCCGAAGAATGCAAATAACATCTATGTCGGAATTAGACGCGAATATGGTTTTTCCACAGGAATCTATAAATCGACTGATGGTGGCAACACCTTTGCAAACATCAACGGAAATCTGGGGACATATTTTTCGGTCTATTATCTCAATGTAAACCCAGTTGACAGCTCTGTTTGGATGGGAACCGGCGGAGGTGGTATTTGGAAACTACCAGTTGGCGGTGTGGATACCACAGCGCCGACGGCACCGACTGGACTAAGGGTTGTGCCTTAGTTTGCTGGCCACAGAATACGAGGGCGGGCGTGATTTCTTGGGCGTTTTGAAACAGAACGGGAGTTTTAAATTGGCAGGGCGTAGTTTATAACCTACAATACTGTAAATGGAGGCATTGGAGCAAGGGCTTGCCGAGAGTACTTTGGGCGCGATGGGAGTAGGATAGTAATTCTTCTTTGTGGAGGGGATAAAAGCTCGCAGGGGCATGATATCGAACTAGCCCAGCAGTATTGGAAAGATTACGGAAAGAGGCAAGAAAAGCGATGATGACTAGAAATTATAAAGAAGATTTATATAGTGAGTTGAAAGATCCAGAGTTTGCATCTGGCTATTTAAGCGAGTGTTTTAACTTAGGGAGAGAAGAGTTTTTGCTTGGGTTAAAGGAGGTAGTTGAAGCTAATGGTGGCATCGGACTCCTCGCTAAGAATACCCACCTAAATCGTGAGAACTTGTATACACTTCTCTCTGAGAAAGGAAATCCGAGACTAGATAGTCTTACTCAGGTTCTAGATGCGCTTAATCTTAGGCTTCAGTTTGCACCGAAGATTAACAAAGAAAGAGAAGCTGCATAATGGCTCTCTAATGCTTCGCGTGCGACACATTCAGTTTACAGATCCTGGAAACTCACGCGACGTGGGACAGGTGGAGACACTAATGCACCTACTGGGCTCAAGATGCCGAACTTAAGGCTTTTCGACGGGGCATAGGGTGCGGGCGTTGCGATAGTCGATAGAAAGGTCTTCTTCGTCTTTTATTATGGCGAAGAAACGAGAGAGGTCGTAGTCGGCGGGGACTATGTGCCGAGTGCCTTTTAGGTGAACTTCGACGTATCTCTTATCTGTAATTCGTTTAAAAGCCGCGTTTACTCGTCCACCCGCAAGCAGCGCTGCGGCAGACTTGCCGCGGTGGCGAATGCCTGAAGCCACGCCTTTTGCGCGCTCATGCGTGGACGGTGGAGTTCTAATGACATTAAATGGTCTAATCGGGTAGCCGACTCTGTAAAAAGCTTCGGAAAGCACGCGGGAGCAAATGCGATCGTCCTCCGAAAGAGTAAAATCCGTTACCATGCGGCGAAACCCTGTGGGGAGCAGCTCCCAGGGGAAGGCGAAAAAAAACAGCAATCTAATTATGTGCTTCAAGTCGTATCGCTTGCCTAGCTGAGCAAGAGCAAGATCGATGACGCGCTGAATGTCTTCATAGTGCAAAGCTTGTGGGCGACAATGTCTAACCATTAACCCAACACTCTCGTCGATAGGTTTAAGATGAACCCCGCGAACTGGATCCGCATCGACTACTAAGTGTTTGAGCGACAGCTCGCCGTAAGCACTTATCCATTCCTCTTTTTCTTTTGCTGAAAGCAAATCTCTGCGGTCTCCGACATATAGGACTACGTGAGACCAGGGAGATTGAGTCAGGACTTTTACAACCTGGGAAATTCGCGCATTGCCAGAAACCAGTAACACGTCGCCAACCCTAACGCGCGCTTTTAGTTTTTTAAGATTAGTAACCTCGCCCTTTCCGTAGTTCGGTCGTGGATCGGTTAGCAGTCTCGTAAAATATGCCACCACTTTCTTAAGTAGCTTGCGTGGATAGTAGCCTAAACGAGAAAAGCTTTTTGTGGGCATGTCTATTCCAAATAAGTGTATCCATCAAATGCCTGCACATACTTCTTAAATATTTCCGCCGATTCAACAGGAGTGATGCTGCCTTTAATAACTGCTCTTTCGAGAGCATTTCTCCAGTGCTCTATGAGTTTGCTCCTGTCGTATTGCACAAAGCGCAAAACTTCGCCGACCGAGTCGCCGTATACTACGTTTGTGAATTTAATTGTGCCGTCCTCGTCGACCTCGATGTGGACGGCGTTGGTGTCGCCTAAGAGGTTATGCATATCGCCTAGAATTTCTTGATATGCGCCTACGAGAAATGCTGCAAAATAATACGGTTCGCCGGGACGAAGGTCGTGCGCCGGCAGATAGCGCTTTACGTCGCGCAAATCTGCAAAGCGGTCTATTTTTCCGTCCGAGTCGCAAGTGATGTCCGCAATCACAACCGGCCGATTAGGCTCTTCCTTTAGCCTGTTAATAGGCGTAATGGGAAAAATCTGATGAATGGCCCAGACGTCCGGTAGAGATTGAAATACGGAGAGATTGCAAAAGTAAGTGTCAGTTAATAGCGACGGCAAACGCTCTAAATCCTCCGGGAGGTAGAAGAGCTTCTGAGCTTTTTCTGAAATGCTTCTAAGCAGCGCCCAATAACAAGCATCCCCCCAGGCGCGATCCTCGATAGACATAAAGCCCAAGTTAAACTGGCTAAGCATGTCGTTTCTAAGTTGCATGGCGTCGTGAAGGGTTTCTTGGCAATTTTTTGGAGATAAGTCCAAAAGCAACTGTGCCAAGTTTCTAACGGAACTCTCTTCGCTGGTCTTCAGCACCTCTTCAGGATTGCACTCATGGAAAAAAGTATTCGCCTTGCCGAGCACGTTAAATACCAATACCGAGTGATAGGCAGCTAAAGCTCGCCCACACTCGGTAACAATATTTGGGTGTGGCACTTTGCCGTTATCGCAAATATCGTCGAGAATCCAAACGACATCTCGCGCATACTCCTCCATGGTGTAGTTCATCGACGATTCAAAGGAAGTTTTGGAGCCGTCATAATCTACGCCTAAACCGCCGCCGACATCGATAAATGATAGATTCTCGCAGTGTTGCCTAAGCTGTACATATACCTGCCCCGCTTCTTTTAGGGCTTTTTTTAGCGAATCAATCGATGTTAGCTGGCTTCCTGCATGGAAGTGTAGCATCTTTACGCTGTCCAATAGGGATTCCGAACGCAAAGTGTTAATCGCGGATAAGATTTCTCCAATCGATAGGCCAAACTTAGCCCTTTCGCCGCCGCTTCTTTCCCAGCGACCTGCACCTTTGCCTGAAAGTTTTAGTCTAAAGCCAATATCTGGCGCTATATTTAGCCGTTGAGAGACTTCGATGATGGTTGCTAGCTCGGAAAGCTTTTCGATGACCAAAATAGGTTGGCGACCGACTTTTTTTGAAATTAAAGCGAGCTCTATGTATTCGCTGTCCTTATAGCCGTTGCAGATTAGTAGAGCATCGGGATTATCGTGAATGGCAAGAACAGCAATGAGTTCCGGCTTGCTGCCTACTTCTAGCCCCATAGAGAATTCTTTACCAGCTTGCCTTAGAACATCTACTACTGGCTTTTGCTGGTTAACCTTAATGGGGAAGGCAGGCATATAAGAGCCATTGTAATTGTGCTCCTTAATGGCATTTTGAAAAGCGGCATACAGCGTGCGAACGCGATGGCGCAAGATGCCATTAAATCTAAGGAGTACCGGTGGGCTAATGTCGCGCTCGATAACGGAGTTAATTAGTTCGTATAAATCGACTTTGGGGCCATTTATGCCATCTGGTGCAACGGTGACGTGTCCGGAGGAGTTTACGTCGAAGTAGCCAGCTCCCCAGTTCTCAATTCCATAAAGCGCCTTGCTCTTGGCAATATTCCAAGTTTCAATGTCGTTCATTTCGTCAATAACTCCTGCTATCCCCTATTTAGAGGCACTTTTGTGCAAAAATGTAGCTTAAAAATTGATAAACCAGCTTAGCCGCTAAAAAATCCGGGGCTGGATTACTCTCGCGAGGCAAAAGTTCTACCACGTCAAACCCGACAATGCTACGCTTTGCGGCCAAAAGTTTTAGGAACGTAGTCACCTGCTGCCAGGTCAATCCGCCAGGTTCTGGCGTCCCCGTAGAGGGCATAATTGAGGAATCAAAGCAGTCGAGGTCTATGGTGACGTAGACGTTTGGCGAAAGCAGCGAGATTGCCTGATTTTGCCAGGCTAAATCGTTGCTGGCGGCATGTATTGCATGGGCGAAAAAGACTCGTTCGCGATTTAGAGCAGCCACCTCGCTGATGTCGATTGCCCGTATGCCTACCTGAACTATGGGGCATATCTCGCGAACGCGAGCCATGACGCAGGCATGGTTAAAGCGCGACCCCATGTAAGATTCGCGCGTATCGCCGTGTGCATCGAGCTGGAGGACACTTAAATTGCTGCAAGAGTTCGCAATCCCAGCTACCACCCCGGCGCTTATAGAATGCTCGCCACCCAGGATAACGGGGAATTTTTTACGAGCGCAAAGGGAAGAAACTACTTCTTTAGCCTTTTCAAAAAGAGCTTCGGGGGAATCGCTTACGACTAAAGGGCTAAGGGTGTAAATTCCTCGCCTATAAACTTCGCTAGCCGTTTCGATGTCGTAGAGCTCTACCGACTGTGAAGCCTCGAGCATAGCCTCGGGGCCCCGGTCAGCTCCTTTGTGATACGTGCTAGTCTTGTCATACGGAATTGGCAATACAGCTATCTCGCATTTCTCAAAGTCATGCGATAGAGCTTCTTCTGGTGCAAACGCACTTTTTGCCGCGATTGTTGAGTGTTGAGCTATTAAATTATCGAGTAACCTATCGAGAAGTTTCATTTTCTTAATTGTAGTTTTTTTTCTGTTCCATTTAGTAGCCGAGCAACGTTTTCTCGGTGGCGAATAATAATCACCACGCACGACAAAAAAGCAAATATAAGCGTATATGGGGGGTAGTTATTCGGTATAGCTAGGAGCATTATTGGCAAGCTGCTAGCCGCTAGAATCGAGCCAAGAGCTACATAGCCTGTAGTTAAATAAGCAATGGCAAATACGGCGAGAGACAGGAGGCAAAAAAAAGGCATTGAAACTATATAGACGCCCAAAGCCGTAGCGACTCCTTTGCCTCCGCGAAATCTTAAGAAAGGCGAAAAACAATGCCCTAAAATCGCGGCAAACCCAAGACACAGCGGAAAATTGAAGGAGCTCAGGTAGCCTGCTGGAGCAAAAAAGCTTAGACGCCACAGCGAAGATGCTAAGGCGCCTTTTGCTGCGTCAAGCAGCAATGTAATGGCCCCGAGCTTCTTACCCAATATTCTACTCGCGTTTGTTGCCCCAATGTTGCCGCTGCCGTGTTTTCTTATGTCTACTCCTTTTAGGCGACCGACAATGTAACCAAAAGGGATGGCTCCGAGTAAGAATGCAATGGTAATTGGCACAACGAAGCCGATGAGTTTACTGGTATTCATAATGGCGTGTTGATGCTGATAGAAAGATATTCCATTATAAACCGCGCCTTTAAAGATTTATAGTTAACCCATCGTAGGCCAATTCTATGTCTAGTTTGCTCATGTTTCGCAAGATAGCATTCCCATATGAGTAATCAACATCGTGGCTTAAATGCGTTAAATAGCTACGGCGTGGCTTTATTTTTTCTATTTCCGACACGGCTTCTGATAAACTGAAGTGTGTTGCATGAGGTCTATATCTCAAACCATCGATTATGAGAACTTCGAGTTTTTCTAGAAACTCGAATGTTCGCTGGGGAATTTTTGAGCAGTCAGTTAAATACGCAAACTTTCCAATTCTAAACCCTAGTATCTCCAAGTTCCCATGCAGTAATGGTAGTGGCAGGATCTGAACAGAGCTAATCGCTACGGTTTCAAATGGCACGAGTGGTGTAAAATTTAGCCGAGGGGGGCAGCCGCCCACGTAAGAGCTGTTTTTTTCAAAAATGTAGCGAAATGTTTCCCTAAGTTGGAGGATGCTTCCGTCGCTAGCGTAAGCGTCCAGAGGTTCTTTTCTCGTAAAACAAAAACCACGCAAATCATCAATGCCGTGAACGTGATCTGCGTGAACGTGGGTGTAGAATACTGCATCAAGTTTCTTGATTTGAGCGCGCAAGACTTGTTGCCGCAAATCTGCTCCCGTATCAATAAGGATGGCGATTTTCTCGCTTATCTTTCCTACGGCTGACACATTACCTTCTTCGGATGGCTCGCTTGGAACCTCCACATAGATAGAGGGCCTTAGGCGCTGATTCTTAGAGTCTTTTGATAGGCATACCTGGCAGTCGCAGGCGGGAACTGGAACACCAGTAGAGTTTCCACAGCCTAGTACGCTTATTTTCAAAACTCTATTCCTCCTGTGTGGAGTATTTTATAGCATTTACAAAAAGGATTTTTGTAAATGCTATAAACAGCAAGTGCGTAAGCACTTGCCAATAAACAACAAATACCGTTTCCAAAAAGTAAAATATTTAACTTACTTTTTGGAAACGGTAT
>JADLFC010000097.1 GCA_020845775.1 Deltaproteobacteria bacterium | reverse complement strand
TTTTGGCGCTACTGTATTAGTCCAACAGCTCGACAACCCACTTTTTTACCAAGAGTTCTTTTCAAAAGTAGATAAAGGCATTTTTATAGAGCGGCAAGGCTTGTAGATCGCCGCTGTGTCGGAAGACAAAAGTTATTGCAAAAACCAAATGTTGTTAAAGGATGGCTGACTCATTTGACCTAAACATCGGAAATAAAATAGGTTTTGTCCCTTTCTTGCTATCGGCCCGATCTCACCTTCGGTGCCGGAGCGCCATTCTAAATGACCGAGCAAGAAACGGGCCAGCAATACCATGCTTAAATTTGCGCTTGGTTACTGAATCGTTACTAGTGCAAGCACTGCTGCGAGAGATTAACGTCACGTCCATCAACTCTTATTTTCTTAGACAGCGAACGCTCATTGAGGATCGATAAGTGTTAAATAGCGCACTTACCAAGAGAGCTGATTGCTAATGTTACTACCGCGTAGTGTCGATATGACGCTATAGGGATATGGGCTTAGGGGAAAGCTATATATAGTCGGTTCCAGGCCGGCGTTTTTATAAGCCGCTCGTTGGTTTGAGTTTTTGGACCATGTTTGAGAAACACGTAGATCGGGGAAAAGCTGATGTTGTTGCCTCAGAAGGCGGGGCGGTTCTCTTGGAATTTGTAATCTCCGCGCCTTTCGTAACGATACTCCTAATTGGCGTGTTGGATATTGGACAGCTCTTAAGCGACTATCTCGTTATGACTCAAGTTGCAAGAGAAGGGGTTAGGTATGCTTCTGGTCTTTATGGATTGGAAGCTACAATCTCAGAGAACGACCCACAGATAACAATGCCCCAACTCGGTGAGGCTCCACCAATTTTACAGAACCGTGATTTGGTAATAGCTAGAGTAGCGCAGCTACTTGAGCTCGAAAATACTCATTTGGAGAGCACCTCGCGCAATTTTGAGATGAATTTACACGAAGGGACTGGAAGACCTCAGGTGAGTGGCGACAGTCCTGATACCGATGTGGTTGAAGTTCGAGTTTCGGGTGTGCACCGTGGATTCCTACCATTGTTTGATAAACTAGAGTTATCCGTATCGCAAATTGGTCCCTATCTTTACTGAGAAGCATGGCTTGCTTTTCTAGGATTAACGGCAATTTATGACACTGCAAAAAGCCCCCCCCCATCAAGATACTGTAAAACATCCACTACAATCTGAGAGTCTGCCTGGGAAGCTCCGCGATTTCATGCCAAACGATAATGGTGCCGCGATGCTAGAATTTGCTCTGCTGTTTTTTGTGTTCATATTGTTAATCTTAGGCTTAATAGATTTTTCGCGATATTATGCTGCAAAGGCTTTACTTACAAAGGGCACGCAGGAGGGACTTTATTATGCCTCACGCGGCCCTTTTTCAAACGTCGATACTCGACAATGGACAATCTCTTCTGTAAGTTCTACGGGGAAGCATCGTGCAGAATATGTTGGCTACCTGGGCGACCCTGCAATTTCGGGAGACAAGGGTGCCCTGCAGGAGGTGATAGCCCGCGCAGAAGCTCTTCCGCTTGATAGCGCGTTCATCTCTACCGAAGAATGGGCTGGCATAGAATTAGAGCAGTACGAAATGAAGGATCCCACGCCGGGAAGCACTGCAACAATAAAAACAAATGTTGCATTCATTAGGCCAGGAGAGTCAGTTACTCTAAATGGAAACACCATTTATCACAGAACTCTTTGCGCTAGTTCAGTAACGCTTAGCGCGGCAACGAACGGAAGCTGCAAGGCCGGCAAAATATCAGTAGCAGACAATTATCAAGATGTATTGAAGTTACATCCTTTCATGCTGTTAATGCAAGCTCGTGTCAAAACCGTGACCCCATTTTTACCAGATTTAACGGTAAGAGCGCAGGCCATTGGCTATAGGGAACTCGTTGCTGTAGGTGGTTTCCCCATTCCTCCAAATTTCATGTTGGTTACTAGCACAACTACAACTACAACTACAACCACAACTATTCCAAGCAACCAAACGTTACAGCCGCCGCCAACGGTGACAACGACGACACTTTGCCCCTCGCGGTACATATGGCTCGAGGGAAGATGCTATCCAAATTTCTATAGTTAATTCAGGAGTGAGGTTTGCAATATGTGTCTATGTGCAAAAGGAATTTCGCCAGAAGTGGCAGGTTGCCAATGAACAAAACGAATATATAGGGCTAAGGACGATTATGAATACAGAAAATGGCGTTATTTTAGTAGTTCTAGCGCTTTTGTGTCTTTTCGGCAAGCGTGCGTAAAGTTGGGAAGGTTGGATCCATTACGGGTCCGGAGGTGGGATTGGGGTATTTGGGGTTGTGATTTCGGTGAGGCGTATTTGGTAATTCCAGGGCATCCAGAGAGTGGGGTTTTGTGCGAGGTCTTTGTAATTGCGCTGTAGGGCTACGAGGTAATCGAAAGTATTTATTTGGTGTAGTTCGGCGGTGTGAATGAGGCTCATGAAAATATCGCCGACTCTTGCGCCATTGAGGGAGCGAAAGAAGAGGGAGTTTTTTCTGTGGAGGATGACCTTTTTTATGGCGCGCTCGCAAATGTTGTTATCCAGCGGGGAACCTGCTTTCTGTAGAAAGAGTTAGTTTTTCCCAATGTTTAATCATATAAGCAAACGCCTGACCTAGACCGGAATTCGGTGTCTTTTCGGCAATATTGATAGCCTGAGAATCCCATGTGTTGGAACTATTAGGCTACAATCTGATGCTGAGACGACCGAACGAACACCCTAGCGATTGCTCTCACTACAGCTATCAGCTATGAATGGATTTAGATTTCCCTGAACTTCTGAAATTCTTTTAGCGCGATAACACTCCCATTCATCAGGTTTATCCTCGTTGCTCCAATATTGAAACTGATCTTGCCCCGAAAGAGTGGACACTTTTTATAAAAGGTTTTTATAACTGAAGTATAAGGAGTGCAATAACATGGGAAAGGCATCTAAGCGGCAATTTAGTAATGAATACAAGCAGGAAGCTGTGAAGCTAGTAATTGAAGGTGGAGCTAAGGCTAGCGAGGTGGCTCGGGATTTGGGCATTGGAGTAAACACGCTATACGGGTGGTTGAATAAAGCTAGGAGTGGTTTATTGGATCCTACGAGTTGCGAGAGCCGTGAAGCTGAAGAAGTGAAACGACTTCGCAAGGAGGTTGTTAAGCTTAAGCGGGAGCGAGAAATCCTAAAAAAAGCGACGGCCTTCTTTGCCAGCCAAAACAACTAAGATTTGATTTTATATCGCAGCACGAGTCAAGCTACAGCGTATTGGAGCTTTGTCGAGTGCTGCGAGTATCTAGTAGTGGTTACTATGCTTGGCGAGGAAGGCCCCAATCGCAAAGAAGTATAGAGAATCGCAAGTTATTAATGGCAATTAAAGCGATTCACGGAGAGCGTCGAAAGCGCTGCTATGGCAGTCCTCGTGTTTGCAAGGAATTAAATCGCCATGGGCATAGCTGTAGCCGAAATCGAGTTGCTCGATTAATGCGACTAAACAATATCCAGGCTCAAGGTCGGCGTAAATTTAAGGTTACGACGAACAGTGCTCACGAGCGCCCCGTAGCTCCAAATATCTTGGCGCGTGATTTTGCAGCAAGTGCTCCAAATCAAAAATGGGCCTGCGATATGACATATATCTGGACTACGGAAGGCTGGTTGTATTTGGCAGTCGTGATTGACTTATTTTCTCGTATGATAATTGGCTGGTCTGTCAAAGAGCGAATGACTGCTGACATCGTTTGTAACGCCTTGAGGATGGCCATTGCTAATCGACTACCTCTAGCCAAGCCATTGCTGCATTCTGACCGCGGTAGCCAATACGCAAGCAACAAGCATCAGCAGATTCTTAAAACCTTTGGCATTACTTGTAGCATGAGCCGTAGCGGAAACTGCTGGGATAATGCCGTAACCGAGAGCTTCTTTGCCTCCTTTAAAACAGAATGCATCTATCAGGAGCAACTTGATACTAGACAGCAAACTAAAAGCGAAATATTTGATTATATCGAGCGCTTTTATAACAGAGATAGACTACACTCTACGCTCGATTATCTGACACCAGCGGAATTCGAGCAAATTTACTACAACTCAATTAACTTGGTTGCTTAGAAGTAAGCACAAAAAAATCAATCGCCGCCCGACTTATGTACTTATAAGCCGTTTTGCCGCAGCCACCGGCATTAGCCATTAGAAAACAGGAGAGAAGCTGGTTATAGAGATGACCCTTTTCTCCCGTTTCCTAATACCTAATGCCCCCC
>JADLFC010000096.1 GCA_020845775.1 Deltaproteobacteria bacterium | reverse complement strand
TGAAAACTACGTCCGTTATCTTAGTCGCCCAGAGTTGTTAAGAGCGGAAATTGAAAGAGCTGGAGTCGAGCTAGTTGTTATTGATGAAATTCAAAAAGTGCCAGCACTCTTAAATGAGGTCCATTGGTTAATAGAAAATAAGAATATCAAGTTTGGGCTCTGTGGCTCTAGCGCCCGCAAAGTAAAGCGCGGAGCGGCTAATTTACTCGGTGGGCGAGCGGTTCGCCACGAAATGTTTGGGCTTGTAAGTCGCGAATTGGCAAATGATTTTGATTTAAAGCGACTGCTTAACCACGGGTATTTGCCCTCGATTTATTTGGATGATGAGCCTACGAGTTTGCTTCGTTCTTACGTAAGTGATTACTTAAAGGAAGAAATCCTAGACGAAGGTTTAGTTAGGAATCTTCCCCCATTTTCTGATTTCTTGCGCATTGCTGCAATATCAGACACGGAAATAATTAACTACACTAATATTGCCAGTGACTGTGGAGTTTCCAGGGATACGGTCATTAACTACTACTCGATTCTCTGCGAAACGCATTTGGGAAGGTTCTTGCCGGCGTATACGCGAAAACCCAAGAGAAAGGTAATTCATGCGCCCAAATTTTACATGTTTGATGTTGGCGTAGTGAATTTTTTGGCCAAGCGCGGCTTGCTTGAAATGGAAAGTCAGTTGTGGGGAAAGGCCTTTGAAAATTGGGTGTTTCACGAATTATCCGCGTATGTCTCGTATGGTGAGAGAGATTTAGATCTTTATTATTGGAAACTTAGCAGTGGTCAGGAAGTGGATTTTGTGGTGGGTGAGAACTTGTGTGCCATAGAGGCAAAGGCGATTCGTTCCATTAATAACCGACATCTTAAGAATTTAAGAGAGTTTAAAAATGAGCACCCTAAGACAAAGCGACTTATTTTAGTATCGCTTGAGCCGCGAAGTCGTAAAGAGGAAGATGGCGTAGAGGTGTTATCGGTAAGAGATTTTATCGCTGAGCTCTGGGACGGAACGTTGTTTTGACATTCTAATTAGTTTAAATATTTATGCGCTCGTTTTTATTGCTGTTGATATTAATTCTACCGTTTCTTTTTATAAAAACTGCTGTAGCGCAGCCGCAGACTGTTTTTTACATAGACCCATCAGCGAGCGATCCTCAAGAAAATGGCACAGAAGCACATCCCTTTGATTCTTGGGAAGACATACTGCAAAAAACTCCCACGAGAAATTTTGAGCCGGGAAATACTTATCTGCAGAAAAGGGGGACGATTTTTTATGGACGAGTTTTTGTCGGCAACCGAAACGGAACGGCCACAAATAAAATAGTTTTTGGCGCTTATGGTAGTGGAGCCCGGCCTATAATTAATGGCCGCATGCCTTTAACGAGTTCCTCTTGGCAAGGGCCAGATGCAAATGGAGTCTATAGTTATCAAGTGACTCACCCTAACGAGGAAGTTACCGTTTTTTACGCTTCCTCGAATCCCACAATTGACCCATATGGAGTAGAGATGCCCTTAAATCCACAGGGGGATACTGCTTCGCCAGTAGATGGAACTTGGAGTTACATTCAAGGTTCGCGCACCATTTATTACAATCCAGCAAGTTCTGGGCCGATACCAAGGGCTAGTAATACGGTATTCTTCTATAGCGCGCGCCGCACGCATATACCCTTTAATATAGCCAACTCTTCCTATCTGGAGATTCGCGATTTTCATTTAACGCGTGGAGCAGTTCATGGATTAATGGCAAGTACTACCGCACATCACATCGACATCCATAATATTTTGGCTGATTATAACGGAAGCGTTTCGCAAAAAGTTGCAAGTGATTTGTTGGGCCGCGGAAATGGAATTCACATAGAGGGGCATGATGTCAATATATATGATTCAATTGGGGCCTGGAATGAGGATAATGGTGGGTCAGTAGAAAATACGCAGTCACAGACGCAGAAGCCCTACAATGTTTACTTTCACCGCTGCACCTTTAACGACAATAAAGATCATGGAGGAACCTTAAGGGGAGCTCATGTCGTAGCATCGCTAGCTGATATTTCTCACGGAGAATTTCGCAATTGCCTGTTTGAGCGAAATGGTTGGCAGCCAACTTATGGTAGATACGGACTGCGCGTGCACTCAGCTAGGGGGAAAATTAGCGATAGCATCATTAGAAATAATTACGGACCAGGAGTAGCGTTTTTAAGTGATGCCAGTAGCATAAGCACAGCAATATCTATTTCTCTTGAAAACAACTTAATTATTGACAATGGGCAGGGGGTCGAAGGAACGGATGTAGATCCCATGACTTCCCGCGCATCTCTTGCCGTGGCAAATTATGGAAGACAAAATTACATAATTTTAAACCACAACACTATTGTGAGCCCGGGCATTGGCCTAAATGCCTATTACAATGTTCCCGCCATTTTTCAACTAAGCAATAATGTTATGATTAGTCGTGCGGATGTGGCCATGCAGCTAGGAAGGGATTTATCTACTCAAGTGTATTTTCGTAACAATGACTATCAGGCAGGTGGCGCGGCGCTTTTAAGGGCCGATCAGCGCGACTACAATATTACTTCCTGGAACGATCGCGCTAACGTGTCAAATGACCTCAATGCGTCACCGCTTTTTGTTGACGAATCGGCAAGAGATTATCATTTGCGAAGTTCTTCACCGTTAGTTGGCGCCGGAGTGGTAACGACTTTAAGTCGCGATATTGAGAACAACCCGCGCGACACTGCCCCGGATATAGGTGCGTATGAATATCAAGGCGGGAATCAGGATTCAAGTTCGCCGAAGGCGCCAACGGGTTTGCGAACATTGGGTAACTGAGAGACTTCATAAGGTTCTTTACTGCGTCATTTGGATAAATTTATAGTCGAATATGAGCGCAAATTATCAATACTTAGTAATAAGGTCATCGTGTTATTGCGAAAAGATGTGTAATGTCAATGGGTTGGCTACATTAAACCTTACTTCAGATCAGCCAGGAGGCCTTTTGATCCCTCGGTTTCAGCTATCGCAGCGCCTCAAAGGTCTCTTTTACACAGTGTGAGCCTCCTCATTTTTTCAAAATCACTAACTCGATGGAAGTCCGGTTCCTTAGCGTTAATCTTTGACCAGCTCAGATATTGCCTTTTATTACCCCCGATGATGAAAGACACATTTGCCTTAGATGCGGAGGTAAAAGCAAATGAAACCGAAAGGGAAGAAAGAGGAATGGAGATAGCTGCGCGCCAATGTTCTTTCTTCGCCTCAGCGAAAACTTTAACTCCTGTTGGTTCTAAAAAAGCCGAGGACGAGGGCTTGCGGTGGGAGTCGAAAAGTCCAGACCACCACGCACCGCTAGGGCTTAAATTAAATTCTTGATAGCGATTGCTGTGGTCCTCTTTTAAAAACAACTCCGCGACGTCTCTTTCCCAAAGTCCTGCGCGAAATTCATTGAGGCAATAGCTTCTATCGCAAGTGGGCCCCTCAAAGCATTCTGCGGCAAACATAAGGTGTTGAGGGGTCAAGACTAACACAAAGCCAGTTTTTGCAAGAGGTGCTGAGCCGAACCAATCGGTTTGAAAGTAATTTAGTTGGAGTTTAAATAACTCTTCTAACTCGAAAGAAGAGTGACTTTCGAAGATGGGAATTGTTATATTTTGAATGTAACCGTCTGAATTAGATGTCATTATTGAATAATATCTATATGGGCCTGTTGGAAAACTACCGTTTTCCAACCAATCGCTTCTGCGATTGGTTTTTTGCCTACTCTGGAGACAAAAAACAACCCCTTGTTGTTATTTTCAATTTGTAGAGCCCCAATTGATAGACACATTTAGGCTCTACAAATACAGTGCTACGCACTGGCATCCGCCTTCGGCGTCTGCTATACAGGGTGTGTCATCCGACACACCCTGTATGTTACTTAGGCATACGCAGTTAAATACATAATCTCATCTTGCAAAAAAGTTGGCTAGAATTAACAAAATTTAGTTGATTAACCCATTTTACGCCGATATCATAGCAGATACCATCGCTTATCCGCTGCGATTATTTTCCCTTGTTCCACCTTTCGATCTTCGTTTAGGAGCGAGAGCTATGAAAAAAGTCAACTTATTTCAAATTAGAGAAATCCTACTCACTGCGGGTTTTTTAGTCCTTTATTTCTTTGTGGTTACGCCTAATGTTGTAGCTCAGGGCGCTCAGGTCTGGCAGCAAGTGCCAATACGCACCAAGGCGCAGAAAACAGCAGGTTTAATGGGTGGCGAGGGAACACAAAATGTTTACTCTATCAGTTACGCGCCTTCCAATCCTAATGCTGTTTATAATGTCAATGATGTGAGTCAGGTTTGGAAGAGTATTGATGGCGGATCAAACTGGGCAAAATCGCATAAGGGATTCCTGGCAAGAGGCGCGACTTCTGTCGCAGTAAGCCCGCTTAATGAAAATTTAGTATTCGCGACCGGTGGTGTCATGTCATCGGCATTAATACCGCAATCGCCCGCAGATGGCATTTACAGAAGTACCGACGGCGGCCAAAATTGGTCATTAGTATTTCCTGGGCGCTATTACAAAATATTTAATGGAGGCACACACGTAGCCTTTGCCAATAACGGAACTGTATATGCGGTAACCCTTGATGGAAAGCTGGTGAAATCCACTGATAACGGAAGTACGTGGACAGTCATCTGGAATCCCGGTGTACGAATGGACGACATAAAAACACACCCCACCACGCAAAATATATTATTTATTGTCATGCCGTCCGGTCTTTGGAAGATTACGGACAATGGCAGCAGCGCAACTCCTATCAAGATAGGCGCCGGATTGCCCAAAAACCCTGCTTCGGTAGTTATTGATAAACAGAACCCAAATAATGTTTACGCCACTGTGTATGAATATAAAGTGTATAAATCAACCAATGGCGGGCTTAATTTTAGCTCAAGCAGTAATGGCATGAACGTATCTGCTGGCAAACAGGCGACCTCTCTTGCCATCAGCCCCGCGGATGGAAATTATCTTTATGTGTATTTTGTAAATAGTCCGCAGGACTTTTTTTACTCTCATGACGGTGGAGCCAGTTGGCAACGCCCTGTCACTACGGATGAAGCCAATGCGGATGGATATGTCAGTGGTTCCCTGGAACATCCCAATACCAACACGGGTTTTGGATGGGGCACCGGACCCATTGTTGCCCATCCTACCGATAAGAATATAGCCATCGCAACGGGCGCTTTTTATCATATGAAAAAGACGACTGACGGTGGGCTAAATTGGAGATACAGCAATTCCGGCAACACGGGTGGTGCGGCTGGTAATGGTGTAGCGAGCTTTAGTTTTGACCGGACAAACCCAAACAGATTCGCGATCTTCCTCGTCGATTACGGCGGTTACATTACTGATGATAACGGCTCAACTTTCAGGCCATTTCTAATACAATATTATAACGACAATGGTAATTACGTCAGGTCAGCCACGGCCGGGGCAATTGATTCTCTTTCTAATTCGCAGCTTATTATTTCTTCTAACGGTGGATGGGACAAACAAACTCTTGCTCAAAGTGCGGATAATGGCGTTACCTGGCAATTCTCAAAAGACAGCGCTGGAAACAGCATGGACATAGGTTATACGTTTATCGATTTTCATCCGCAGAATCCCAATATTATTTACGCGAACCGGTATAAAGGCGTTCGCAATGCCGTAACGAAGGCAATTACATGGACGGGACTTTCTAACCGCGTAGAGGCTGTTTTTGCTGGAAACGGCGACCATGTGTATGGTTTTTGGGATAAAACAATTTATAAATCAATCGATGCGGGAGTAACATGGACTGTTCACAGTACTATCACAAACACGGAGACATCGGCAGGCATTTCAGCGCTCTCCATTGATCCGACGAATGAAAACAGAATGTACGCCGTCGCTCAAACAAACGGCCTTTACGTGTGGAATGGTACAACGTGGATTAAAAAAGGAGCGGTGGATGGATTTCCTAAGGATGCTTTTAACAGATATGGCACTGTAGCCATTGCGATTGATCCACTCAAGCCAAACATCATTTACGCTGCAAACACCGACCAGACGATGGGGCAATCTAATGGCGTCTTTCGTTCAACGGATTATGGCTCCACATGGGAGAACATCTCTTACAATCTTGGACCCGAGATAAATATCGCGGCTCTAAAAGTTAATCCGCATAACGGGTATATTTATCTTGGTTCATATCACGGCACATGGAAGCTCCCCCCTCCATATGCAAGTAGTGACAAGACTCCGCCAATCGCGCCAAAGGGTATGCGCGTAGTGCAATAAGTTTAAGTAAGGTAAGGGTAAATTATCGAATGCAGTTGGCTGGTGATTAGGCTGTCAGTCTGTTCTGGCTATGTTGTCTCACTGAATTCACAGAATTTATTTGATTAAGGTATTGTTTGCTTGTTATCATAATAACTGCCCTGTTTGAGCTTCTAGCTGCTGAATCTGTTTTCCGCTATTTGGCCAT